>CAZWDF010000202.1:0-2927 GCA_964632335.1 uncultured Candidatus Saccharibacteria bacterium
ATACCTGCATTTCTCCCACCCATTTGGTCATGGCATAGTCGTTCATCTGCTTGACGGCGACCTTATCCATTACATCCTCACTCATTACACCATCATAATCCCCATAGACCTCGGCGCTGGAGAAGAATATCATCTTGAACTTTTTCTGCTCCTGTATTCTTATTAGGTTTTTGGTGCCGATGACATTGGTCATCCAGAGATTCTCATAGTAGTCCTCACCGTTCCAGCGCCCGTACTCTGCTGCCAGGTGATAGACAAAATCGACGTCATGTTTATCGAATATCCTCTCCAACTGCCGGTATTTATTTACATCGCAGCGGACATAGTTCTCGGTTCCGGAATTTATTAAATCACAAACCCATACCTCATGCCCTCGCTTCCTTAGCTCCGGGACTAGATTGGAGCCGATAAATCCCAGGCCGCCAGTTACTAAAATTTTAGCCATTACCTGCCTCCGTGATGATTTTAACGATTCTTGCTGCGGCTTTACCGTCGCCGAAGGGATTGGACCATTTTTTATTCTTTTTCAGCATCATATTAACACATTCCAAAATCCGTTCCGTTTTAGCGCCGGCTAAAATATTCGCCCCGACCTCTAATGTTTCGGGTCGCTCGGTATTATCCCTGATGGTGACGCAGGGTACGCCGAGGATGCAAGCCTCCTCCTGGACGCCGCCGGAATCGGTAAGGATTAGTCTGGCGTTATTTTCAAGCTTTAAAAAGCCGAGAAAATCCACGGGCTCGATAATGGTAAGGTCTTTCGGCGTTAACCTGAATTCCTTCATCATTTTCTTACTTCGGGGGTGGATGGGATAAACGACGGGGATTTTATAATGCTGGGCGACCATGCTCAAGCCCCGCAGAATCGAATCGAACCGCGAGGGGTTATCGACATTTTCCTGCCGGTGCAAGGTAACGAGGAAGTAATCTTTAGGTTTAAGTTTTAACTCACTTACAATATCATTACTATTTTTCGCCAGCTCTAAATTTTGAAAAACGGCGTCGACGATGGTGTTGCCGGTAACGAAGACCTTATTTTTATCAATCCCTTCGCCGAGGAGGATTTTCTTCGCTTTGGGCGTCGGCGCGAAAAGGTAGTCCGCCAGGTGGTCGGTTAACAGTCGGTTGATTTCCTCCGGCATCGTCCGGTCATAAGAACGCAACCCCGCCTCGACGTGTCCCACTTTAATGCCGAGTTTATTAGCCGTTAATCCGCCGGCGAGGACGCTATTAGTATCGCCTTCCACCAGAACCAGGTCCGGTTTTTCTTTAAGAAGTATTTTTTCGATACCAATCAGCATCTTCCCCGTTTGTTCGGCGTGAGAACCGGAGCCGATGTCAATGTTATATTGCGGCTGGGGAAGCTTTAGCTGGTCGAAAAAGACCTTATCCATCTGGTAGGTATAATGCTGACCGGTGTGGAGTAAAAAAAAATCCGCCCGGTCTTTCTGATATAGCTTTATCAGCGGTGCCATCTTGATAATTTCCGGGCGGGTACCGAGTATGATAGCAATCTTCATTCTTTTAGAAACCAGCAGGTCAGTCTATTGGACTAAATAGACTCTCCTTGTTAGCTAAATTATAGTTCGCCAGCTTGAAACAAAGCAAGCGTTTCGCTGAATGGAATTAAGGGTTTATCTTTTACCTAAAACGAAGAGCCTTTTTACCTTGCCTAATCGCTGCATTAGCTGGTGAAAGACAACATGGCGCGCTTTTAATATTTCCGCCTCGTCAGCCACCCCCGGTTTGGCATCCTTATCGCCGAAGCGGCTGTCCATATAAAGCCGGGCGATGAAGTTAATCTCTTTTGACTGCCGGGGCAGTACCGCGGCCAGCTCTGTTGTAAACTCCAGGGGGGTTTGCTGGGGGCGGGGGATGATGCCAACCGTCGCGGCTAAACGGCACATGTTGATATAGGTATCGTAAGCTAAGGTATCACGATTTATCTGCCATATCTTGCGGAAAGAAAGCGACCGCATGACTACGACGACGCCGATGAGTAAGGCGAGTATCAAGATACCCCCGAATACAATCAGCAGGATGCGGCCGACCCCCGAAGGTAACCCGGACCCGCTATTGCTCGAACCGCCCTTCATGATGTTCTCGACATTGATATTGGTGATGCTCTGTACCGGGGGAGGGATTACCCCCTGCCAGACGTCCCACTGCGACGATTCTTCGAGCGTCGGACTGGATATCCAGGGGGTATTGAGGGTTACTCCGCTCGCGGCGCCGCCGGGGGTGGCTTCGATATCTACCCAGCCATAGCCCGCGAAATAAACCTGCGGCCAGGCGTGATAACTCTTATCGCGGATGATGTACTGGCCGACGGTTGTGCCCGGGTCGCCCGGCAGATAACCTATCGCGAGCCTAGCCGGCACCCCCACCGAACGAAGCATCAGCACCGCCGCCGAAGCGTAATGGAGACAGAAGCCGGTTTTCCTGGTGAATAAAAAGTACTCGACATTATCCGCCCCTTCTGGCGTAGGGTCTACTTTTAACGAATAAGGAAATTGCGCCAGATAATCCACCACCGCTTTAACTTTTGCATAGGGTGTTGTCGAGTTAGCGGTAACATTTTCGCTCAACAATCTGATATCTTCGGGCAAATCGTCGGGCAGCTGAAGGTAGGTCGCCGGAATATAGTCGGGGTAAGTATTACCGGTCTGCGCCAGGTCACCCTCCGTCGCCGTCGAAACATAGGTCGTAACTGTATAACGTTCGCCGGGGTTGAGGATGCGGGGGGCGTTAATCGATAGAATTTCACGTCCCGCGTCAACGTTCAGCCAAACCGGTATGTCGGCCGAGATAAAGCCGCCGTTAGTAAACAAAATGTCGGTAAGGATATTGTTAACGACGGCGTATTTCATCTGGGTCTGTTTGGTAAGCACTTCATCGCTGTTCCAGGTAATATCGGCGTTTTGTAA
>CAZWDF010000203.1:0-2921 GCA_964632335.1 uncultured Candidatus Saccharibacteria bacterium
TCTTTTCGTCAGACATCTTAGCCACCTCCTAAAATTTTGGCTACTTATTTTGCACTTCATAGTCGGTGCTTCCGGCGTTCCAATTAACGCCGTACTCCCGCCCCTGCGCGTGAGAGGGGCTGTCAATATCACAGTTCACTCCTATATATCATCTGCCTGTATTAAACACAAAACCGACCCGTCAAAGGTCGGTTTCACCATTAGCTCCCGCGCCACCCAGGTGACCACATACAGGCAGCGGCTCAACGCCCCCTTCTTCGGCAACTCAACCCTGCCCTCAGACCATATATCCCTCCCACATCATCGGTCGAGTAAGGCACCTAGACTTCTTCAGGTTGGGACTCTATTGTAGTCCGGTAGTTCCAGGCTGTCAGTGGTTGCCCGTGAATTCGCCGAAAGTAAGAATACGCCGGAGCGTGACATTGCACTTTCTGAGTTTAAGTGAGAGATTCCCATAGCTTCCGATGATGGACAATAACCGGACTAGTAACTATAATTAGGCTGCTTACCTTACTCAATATTTTATGTCGGCGGAGGTTAATATGGCAATACCAAGTCTACAATTAGAGGGGAAAGTGGCTATTGTCACCGGTGGTGGCACCGGAATCGGGCGGGCCATCGCTCTGGAATTCGCCAAGGCAGGCGCTAATGTAGTCGTTGCCAGCCGGAGAATGACCATCTTAGAGAGGGCGGTCGAGCAAATTAGAGCCCTGAATCGGCGTTCTCTGGCCGTTCAGACTGACATCGGCCGCAAGACTCAGGTGGATAATCTTATCGACAGGACTGTGAATGAATTCGGCAGAATTGATATCATGGTAAACAACTCTGCCATTGGCAGTGGCGGTAAACATCTTCTTGACCTGCCTGAAGAGGAGTGGGACAGGACTATGGATATCAACCTGAAGGGCTACTTTCTCTGCTGCCAAGCTGCGGGTAGGAAGATGGTTGAACAGAGAAGCGGGAACATTATCAATATATCGTCAACCAGCGGGCTATCGACTGACCGGGGGGAAAGTAGTCCGTACAACATTGCCAAGGCGGGTGTGATTATGCTTACCCGGTGTCTGGCCTGGGAGTTGGGCCCATACAATATTCGAGTCAATGCGATTGCCCCAGGGTATGTGAAAACGGATATGACAGAACGCCTATGGAGCGATCCCCAAATATTGAAACAGATCGCGTCAAGGAGACCGCTTGGCCGAGTTGGGGAGCCGGATCAGATCGGTACTATAGCCCTGTTCCTGGCTTCCGATGCGTCCAGCAACGTAACCGGCCATACTATCATTGCGGATGGGGGACTAACGGCTTAAGACTCTGCGAAAGTAAGGAAGGCGTCATGACAATTAGCCTCAACAGGTCATGGGTGCTTTATGCCATAAGCCGACAACTAACCGTTGATTTCCTAGTGGCATCGCGGGCCGCGGAAGCTGACACGGAGGCTAAGGTGGTTTTATTTGCATTTGGTAGGCAGCCTGACATTGCGAGTCTGCTCGAGGCGGATGAAGCAATCTCTATTATACATCATTGAGATTGGCGCGGGAATTAACGCGCCCTCGCAATGACATTCTAGATTGGTTATTATAGCAACAAACGAATGCAAACGATACCTAGAGAACTGTCAAAAGGAGGCGATAGGAGTGCTGAAAGGGTTAGTTGTCTACGATTCGGTAACGGGTAGCACTGAAAAGATGGCGATGGCTATTGGCCATGGAATGCAACGGACGGGGTTAGACGTTGGCATTAAGTATGTAAAAGACGCGTTGCTCAGTGAGCTAGTTAGTGCCGATGCCGTGGTACTAGGCTCCCCAACGTACTTTGCCAATATGACCAATAGGATGAAGAGATTCATTGATGAAAGTGTGAAGATCTACCGTGACAACCTAGGTCTGAAGGATAAGATTGGTGCCGCTTTTACCTCGTCCAAGGGCTTAGGCAGCGAGATGACACTGCTTTCTCTTATCCTAGCAATGTTCGTGCACGGGATGGTAATCGTTGGCCATCAATCAGGTGAACTTGGGGCCGTTTCGCTGGGAAGGCCCGATGAGAAGTGCATAGCCGAGTGCGAAGCCTTTGGCGAGAGAATAGGTAATCTGGCAAAGGTCTTGCGGCCGAGAGTTCATAGAGTGAAAGAGAACAGAAATACGGTGAAGAGCGCGACGGGAATCTAGTGGAGGCCAAAACAGAGCAGAAACGGGGGAGAAATGGTTCTACCTCTAGAGGGGATAAAGGTTTTTGAAGCTGGATTGGCTGAGCCCCCCTCTTGGCAATTGCGGCTCAAAGCACATCATCACCTTGACAAACCTAAGGAGCCGGTGCTAAGCTAATAAAGTTGTGCCCGGACGCTGCAAGAAGAGTGAATAGCAAGAAAGCAGGTGAAAAGGGCATGGTACTTCCTCTGGAAGGGATAAAGGTCATTGAAGTCGGTGCCTGGGTGGTTGGACCTGCATGTGCTCGAGTCCTTGGCGAACTTGGCGCTGACGTCATTAAGGTGGAGGATCCTAGAGGTGGTGATCCTGCCCGTGGAGTTGTTTCCCCGAAAGCGCTGGCTCAAAGGGGGCAGGATCTGGGCCCCGTAAGTCCCTGGTGGGAGCTCTGGAATCAAAATAAGCGTTCCATTGCTGTTGATCTGAGCCAAGAGGCGGGAAGAGAGATTGTCTACAAGCTAGCGAAGGTAGCCGATGTCTTTGTCACCAATCTTCGTGCGCCTGTAGTTGACAGACTCGGCGTGGACTATGAAACCATTGCTAAGATTAATCCCAGAGTGATTTACGCTCAGAATACTGGCTTTGGTATGAAAGGACCCAACAGAGATAGACCAGCTTTTGACGAGACTGCCTTTTGGATACGATCGGGTATTATGTCCACTCTGGGGGAGCCTAACGCACCACCGGTGCCGTTGCGCGGGTCTATGGGAGATCTTA
>CAZWDF010000204.1:0-2894 GCA_964632335.1 uncultured Candidatus Saccharibacteria bacterium
GGCAGACGGCCTATCAGATCGTCGTCGATGGCGTCTGGGATTCGGGCAAGGTCGCATCCGACCAGTCGGTGGGGGTCGCTTGGCGGACGATCTTGCGGTCAGGTCGTGGGATGCTCGTTTGCCGTTACTTGCAGTGCCGGTTTCTGGGAAAAGTGGAAAACTGCCTGCCGAGAGTACCGGGCTCGAGCTTTCTCGTAAGGGAGTGCTTGTGACTGCTTTCGGACAAAACTCAGACGGCAAAGGCACAATAATCCGCCTTTGGGAACAGGCTGGCGTTTCTGGCAAAGTTACAGTTAAACTGCCGAAAGGAATGAACGTGTCGAAGATGACGCCTGTGAATTTGCGCGGTGAGCCGACTGGCAAACCAGAGCGCATATGGTTCGGCAGGTTTAGCGTGAATCTGAAGGCCTTTGCGCCGGCGAGTTTTGTGCTGGAATGAAGTTGAAGGGAGACGTGAACCTGCCTGTGACGTGAGCAAGTATTCAGTTTACAGAAAGATGAGGGAGAAAGTATGACACGGATCAATCGAAGTAGTCTCATTCGCAAATTTTCTGACGTTTGTGCGATTGCGATCGTGCTGTTGGCAACGGCGTATACCGTTGCGGCGGCCGAAGACCTTACGTTGAACATTGCGCCTGCTCATGCCCTTGTTTTCCCGGGGACGTCGGCTGGTACTGCCGATGCTGATATCAAAAACGATTCTATAGCGCTGAAGAATGATGTTCTTTCTGCAAAGTGGCAGATAGCGAGCAAACAACTGCGCGGTTCCATGTTTGAGAACCGGCTGGAAAAAACGTCGCTGGGACTGCCGGCGGATTTATTTGTGTTGGAAACCTCAACTGGGCGTATCGCCTCGTCTGAGTGTGTGCTTGAGTCGACGGCGATTGAGGAATTGAAGAAAGATCCCCGGGCGTTACGCAACGCCGAGCATGTGTCAGGGAAATGCGTTGTGGCTAATCTGCGGCATGTGGCAAGCGGTATTAAGGTGTGTTGGCGTGCGGAATTGAGGGATGGGGCTAACGCATTGCGGTCCAAGATTACCGTGATGGCTGGTAACGAGCAGATTGTGATAAGTAAGATTATCCTGCTCGACGGTGGGGTCCTGGCGGGGGCGGAGACAATCGGCACCGCACAAGCTTCTCCAGTTGCAGGATCCGGTATATTCCTGGGTTTTGAGAATCCATTGGTCTGGAACACCGTGAAAGAAGGTCGGGTGACATGTGTGGATAACAACCCTCATACTCTGGCCGCACTGCAGTCCCATACCGCCTCCATTATTCTGGGAGTGTATCCCAAAGGGCAGTTGCGTCGTGCGTTTCTGTGTTACATCGAACAGGAGCGCCCGCGTCCGTATCAGTCATGGCTGCATTACAACACGTGGTACGATCTTTCGTGGCGCGACCCGTCATCTGTCATTCGCGTTTTCAATGAAGCGCAAGTGTTGGATGTGATTCATGGCTTTGGTGAGGAATTGGTGAAGAAACGCGGTGTGAAACTGGATTCGTTTCTGCTCGACGATGGTTGGGATGATCCTGCAACTGTATGGGATATTGATCAAAAGAATTGGCCGCATGCCTTTTCCGAGGTGCAAAAAGCGGCAGCGCAATATAATGCCAATATCAGCGCATGGTTTTCGCCGGTGGGCGGGTATTGTGAGCGCGCATCCCGGCGTTTTGCCGCAGGGAACAAGCTTGGCCTGAAATTTTCATTTTCGGATACTAATTACTACCGGCGTTTTCGTGAGCAATGCATGAGCTTTGTAAGTGAATACGGCGTGAATGGATTCAAGTTCGATGGTATTGGCAACGCCGACAATATTGATCCCGCAATCCGGTTTTTCAGCGATCTTAGGAGTGTGCGGCAGGATGTGTTTATCGATTTGACCTCAGGTAGCTGGCCGAGTCCCTTCTTTTTGTTGCTGGCGGACGCAACTTATCATGGAGAGTGTGACTACGGTTTTTGCGGCAAGGGGACGGCGCGCCAGAGATGGATCACCTATCGCGATGGAGCGGTGTATGTTGGCGTGGTCAAGAAAGGCCCGCTTTACCCGCTCAATTCCATAATGAACGGCGGTATCATTTATGCTACGAATGCACCTGGCTCAGCGACCGCCTGGAATGGTATTGCCATCAACTCTCCGGGCGGATTGAATGTCGATCTTGGCAACGATTTCAAGGACGAGGTTCGATCCTATTTTGCCAGTGGGACACAATTGCAGGAGCTGTATATCTCGCATCGGCTGATGACCGCGACTAATTGGGACTATCTTGCAGCGGCAGCGAAGTGGTCGCGCTCCAGACAGGATTGTCTGGTTGATGTGCATTGGATAGGGGGCAATCCTCGCAACGGAGAAGTCTATGGATGGGCGGCGTGGACGGAGAAGGGTGGGGTCTTGGCTCTACGGAATCCTGATGACAAGCCGGCGACCATCACCCTGGATCCAGCGACGGCTTTTGAATTGCCGGAAGGCGCTCCTCGCAACTATCAGCTTTGCAGTCCGTATCCGGACCAGCGGGTGCAGAAGATGGCATTTAATGCCGGCCAGCCGGTCGAATTCCAGATTCAACCTTTTGAACTGCTGGTCTTTGATGCGCTTGCCAGCGAGAAAAAGTAAAGCCTGATGAAGAAGTAGGAGATTGATGGTGGGAAATAAAAGGGGGGATATGGGGACGTTCTGTGTAATATACTGGTATATATGAATTAACGACGTAATTGACACACATTTGGGAGTGTTGAGGAAAGGCTTAAGGGTCATAGCTAAAACTTCAACACATGAATTTTAGGTGGGGTATCAAGACACTAAGTTGACAGAGGATAAAGAGCTCGCCGAGGCGTACCCGAAGACGCTCCGAATCCCTGGAGGAAAGAAAGCATGAGATCAATTGTTGAATTTT
>CAZWDF010000205.1:0-2894 GCA_964632335.1 uncultured Candidatus Saccharibacteria bacterium
GCGGGCCATGTCCACGAACCGGTTGGGCGGCGCCTCGCCAAGGGGGGCCGTCAGGTCGATCAGCACGCCGCTCGTGGCGTTGCCGGGCGCCGCCCTTGCGGCCGCGGTGCCCGCCACGCAGCATCGCCAAGAGCACAGCAGCCCCGCCTGCAACTGGTCGAAGTACGTGCTAAACGTCACCCGCCATCTCATGGGCTCCGGCAGAAGGGCGATGGCCTCGTTGATAAGCGGCAGCATGTCCGTGCCGGGGTTGTATATGACATAGACCGGCTTGGTCGCGTCGAGCACGAACGCCTGGGCGAGCTGGCCTGCCCAGCCGGCGTCGCCCGTCACGCGCTTCCACTGCTCGCACACGCCAAGAGGGTTGGTCCCGCCGGGGACGAGCTTGCTGTTGGCGGGCAGGATCCGCGGCTCGCCGGTCCAATGCTTCTCCATGACCTCCGGCTGCATCATGACCCATGCAGGCCCGGCGGCGGTCAGCTCCGCGGTATCCAGCACGAGGTGATGGGCGTACTTGTTGAAACGCCCCTGGTGGTCGGCCCCGGCGAAGCAGATGTGCGACAGCACACTGTAGAAATGCCCGCCTATGCTCACGCGCCAGTGAGCGTAAACCGGAGGGTTCTTCCATTCGTCGGGACTGCCAACCTCGAATACCGGGCGGTAGCCGCCCAGCGACTCGAGCTTCTGGATCATTGGCGCCGGCATCCCGGCCGTCAGGGCCACCGTGCAGAAACCGGTGCTTCCAGGCTTGAGCCCTTTAGTCGCCGACGTGAAGTGCAGTTCCATGGCCATAGCTGTCCCTGTCCTTCCAAACCGTCAAAGTCTTCCAAGCCGTCAAATACCCTTCATGCAAGGCTCCCGATTGACCGTGGTCCTCTCACGGTCGGCGTCTCGGCATAACCTTGCCGCCGGTTTGCAGCCACCTCACTGCCATGTTGCACCGATGACCCCTGAGGCGTAACGAGCGAAAGCGTAAAGCAACGGCACGGTTACCCATCGCGGGCGGATTTGCTCCGGCTTGACGAGCAGCAATTGCGATTCACCCGGCATCGGAGAGCAGCCCAGCGAGGAGACCGGCATGTAAATGACCTCCCGGCAGGCGTCCTCGGCCACTCCGACAAACTCCGGCGCGACTTCCGCCATCAGCTTGCGGATCGCCCGAGACACCGCATGCACCCTGGCCCCGTCCAAAGCCGCCACGTTCCGGTAAGGTTTGTGCCGTGGAAGCAGCGGCTCCCGCGTAACATCCTCGTCGAGCAGACCGGACCAGATGTCGCTCTTGGTCACCAGGACGATCAGGGGCTGGTCGAGCCGCTTGTCGGCCGCAAGGTGCCCGTGCTGGCGGATGCGAGCGGCGGCGTCGATCAGCGCGGACGACTGAAGCTGGGTGTGCGCGTGCGTCGTCAACTGTGGATCTTGGCTGAGCGACAGGCAGCGTTCGCGGAACCGCGGGTCCTGGCTGGGATCGTAGAGGAACAGCAGCACCCTCGAGTGCGCCATGTGGAGCGTGCTCGGCGAGATCACCGCGTCCGGTCCCGGCAGGAAGTACTCTCCCGCGTTGTCGTAAAGGCCGACAATCCGCGTCAGCTCCTCGCTCTCGGCGGCGTGGGGGTGCTCCCGCAGCGGCCTCATGCAAAATAGCAGCGGGCGAGGCTGGAGCGTATGTTGGCCGTCAAGCATCGTCGTGTTGTAGTGCGCGGTGCTGTCCGTCTGCGTCTTGGCTATGCCGACCGGCGCGCCCTGGTCCGGGTGCAGGAAGAGCGTCTTCTGGTACTCCTTGAGCGTAAGGTTGCTGTAGGGGTCCACGTCATTGAACACCAGGCCGAACTCCGTCGGCAGGATCCGCCCGAGTTCCCACGTCATGGCGGTCAGGAAGTAGCTCTTGCCGCTTGCCGGCACGCCGATCAGCGAGAATATGATCGGCTCGTAATGCAGGAACATGCGCGGGACCGTCAGGTGGCAGCGCGGGCACGCCAGCGCCTGGCACGCCATACCCCTGGCGTCGAGGGCCTCGCACTTGACATTGAACCGCGTAGGCATGAATCGCAGGAACTCATCCGTGCCGAGGATGGAATCGCCCCGCAGATCCTCATGCCGGGCCACCCACGCTATGTCGCAGGTCTGGAACCGTTGCCAGCAGTGCGGACACGTGATGAACTTCAGCACCTTCTTCGGCGCATATTCCACGGATGCAGTGTCACTTGGCGACATCTCCCGAATCCGCCTTTCTTTCTGTTTCGTGGACACCAAACAGGCCTCCCTCGGAGATACGACCGTAATTCGGTGCCCCAACGTGCTTCTTCTTGAACCAGTGTAAGTGCAATTCTGCATGGCGTCAACCTCTCGCCCCCCGTTTTCCCGCGGCAGCCGGGATCCCGAAACGCCTGCAATGCCCGCCAGAGTTCCGCAGGCAGGCATATCCCACGCGCCAGGAACTCGCCGCAACGTTCTCTTACAGTGCTATCTACGGACGAATCCCGCATAACTTACTGACAAAACCTTGCCTGCCGAGTCGCGGAGCCATATTTTCCTGAATGCCCCTTCCCCGGGCTGAATGCCCGCCCGACGACCGTTTGTCCGCTTGTGCTGCAGGCTCTGTCGGGTTTCCCGCGAACGCCGGACTGCTGTTCAGATTCCCAACAAACAGCCCGGCCAATCGGCTGGGCCGCACGGGGGCCTATCCGTCGAGAGCGGGCCGCATACACCCGGACAGTCCGGAATTCGCATGTAGGGTTTGCCCGCCTTCGGCGTATAGGGTGGCGAGCAGAGACAGCAATAGGTCCGCCAAACAGCCCGACACCGCCCCGCGAAGGCCGGTAGGGCGGCGGGCGGTAAGCTATGGCCTTTGCCGAGGGCGCCGGATACGATAGCCGGCCGGTCGGGCAGGAATCCGG
>CAZWDF010000206.1:0-2861 GCA_964632335.1 uncultured Candidatus Saccharibacteria bacterium
CAAAGATTGCCAGACAGAAAGTGGAACCTGTACTGTCTATGTCTATAGCTATGATGTGGCCGGAAATCAAGGTGATACAGACAGTAGAATCTTTAATATTGTAGCTGATGATACCATCCCACCAACTACCGGAATAAAAATTATTAGAACGGCCACCGGTGAGGATGTTACAACTGCTGGGAGCTGGCTAAGAGCCGATACTTATACAATTAAATTTGAAGATAAAGACCAGGCAGATGGTTCCGGCTTAAATTGTGAGAATTGTAGCTGTGAATACTCTGTCTATGCTTGCGATATTGGAGGAACAAATTGCAACACTGTAGTTGCCTCTCTTACCAGCAGAACTCCCAATTTCTCATTTGATATTGTAGTTGGAAAAACAGCTCCCACTTATAATTTAGAAGGAGAAGGAAGATACCGAATCTACAGTGGAGCAAAAGATATGGCTAACCAATCAGCCACCCCCCAATATCGATATATTAACTTTGACTTCACCCCACCTAAAACTTGGATAGAATAAAATCTGTGGTCAAATTATAAAAATAATTATTTTAGTTCGGGAACGTTCCCGATTTTTTGTTTCTTTTTTGTTGTGATATAATTTAAAAATGAAAGATACTCCCCGCCTTTGGCGAGGCTCGCTTTCAGCGGCTAAAAAAAGAAAGGTTTTGAAGATTTCTTTTTGGGCTCTTTTTATTGGAGTTATTTTTAGTTTTTTTCTGACCATTTTTTTATTTCTTCAATCAACACAAACAACCACTGCTTCCCCCGACCCTGACTGGCTAACGGGCTGGTCTTATAGAAAACAAGTTACAGTCACAAATGCTGTAGCTGGTTATCAGACTAAAATTCTGGTTGGCGAAAGTTCTGGTGCTACGGGTGAAGAAGTTGATTGCGAGGGGCATTGTCTATCTACTTTTGATGATTTGCGGTTTACGGGTTCTGATGGCACAACACTACTTGATTACTGGATAGAATCTATATCAGGAACTACACTCAACCAGCTCGCCACAGTCTGGGTAGAGAATGACTCCACGCCTTCTACTACCTGCTATATGTATTATGGCAAGGCGGATGCTTCGGCAGGAAGCGACGAAAAATCAACTTTTGGTATAGAAAATCGAAACTTTGATATCCCTCCAGCAGGGCATGGCTGGACATGTGTAAAATCCGGTACCGGTGTATGCACAGCAACGAACACAGATTATCACAGTAGCCCTTATAATGCCTATTCATACGAAACTTCTCGTGCATGCATGCGTGCTCGCTTGGGCCAAAATATAACCGTACCAGACATGGCCTCGGTGTATCTACATTACTGGATTAAGTGGTGGGTCAATTCATGGGGAAACCATGTTGGCATAGTGATAGGTGCTACGACTACGGATGCTTCCTCTGGCACATGGCTTGAAGCTCATACGGGGAATGGTAGCGGCTCTTCCTCTGGTTGGGTTGAGCGATGGGTAGATATTTCTGCTTGGAAAGGGCAAACAGTGAAATTAGAAGTTGTGGACCAAGATGACATTGACGATGACCCGACTTGGTGTCATATGAGTGATCATGGTGGTTGGGTAAGAGCTGATGACTTTTACATCTCTTCAGTTGGTTATGCGGTCTTCCCTGAGCCAACCTGGGGAAGCTGGGGAAGCGAGAAAGAAATACTATCCGGTTGGATCGGCGAAGAGATTTATTCTGTTAATATTTACTATGAAGACCCTACCGGAGGATCAAATCTGGCTGGCTGCTATTACAATATCCAAAGTGGAGCTTCACCAACCTGTCTGAGCAATGGGACAGGTTGGAATTCTGCCTGCGATTGCAGTGGATTAGCTAGTACTACCTGCTCGGTCGCAGTTCCCATCGGTCCAGCTGGTAATTGTAATGTTAATGGATCCGGAGCTTGTAAAATTTGCTCCAAAGCTACCGATACTGCTGGAAATGCTGGCTATGGTGAGCAATCTCTAAATATTGACTTTGCCGCTCCCACTGTTTCTGTTATTGGATCTCCAGTTAGTTGGCAAAACACTGATGCCACCGCCAGTGTTTCTTGTTCTGATGCCCATTCAGGCTGCGACTCGGCAACTTACAAATTAAAAACCTATACCTCAAACCCAGGAGCTTGCTCAACTACCTATACTGACTACACCCTGACTCCTCCCCAGATAATTTCTTCTCATCTTTGGGTTTGCGGTACAGCTAAAGACAATATTGGTAATACTGGTTTTTCCAGCCCAGTTGAGTTTAAGGTTGATAAGATAAAGCCAGTTTCTCAGATTACCGCTCCTCCGGCTGGTTCAGATGTGACAGCTGATTTCAATGTCTCAGTTACTGATACCGATACTGGTGACTCAGGTATAAATACAAGTGCCTGTTATTATCGAACCTCGGATTCAGGGGTCGGTGACTACACCAGACCTTGGACACTCAGAACCTGCAACTCTACTCAACTAATAACTGTTGGAGCAGGAAAAGATTGTCGAACCGAAGGTGAAACCTGTACTGTCTATGTTTATAGCTATGATAATGCTGGAAATCAAAGTGATACCAACTTGAGAAGCTTTACCATTCGAATTGACCTCACTCCTCCAGTTATTACCATTAATACTCCTACCGGACTTTGGTATAATTCTAATCCTCTCTTAGATGTTGATTTTTCAGATGATAAAGCCTTAGATGACGGCTTCTATCAAGTTGATAGTTATGTTGGAGCCTGGACTGCCATTTTTACCGACAACACCGGGCTAAGTTACACCACTGACTTTAAGATTGCCGATGCCACCTGGAATGGTTTTGCCGATGGTTCCAGCCACACAATCTATTTTAAAGCCACAGATGATGCTGGAAATATTACGGGTGCAGAT
>CAZWDF010000207.1:0-2843 GCA_964632335.1 uncultured Candidatus Saccharibacteria bacterium
CCCCTCTTTCAACGAATATTTCCTACTACCATCATCATACCTACCCATCTCAACTTCCTCACAGACAACCTTCATTCCATAACAATCTGAGCTACTATCATGGTCTAATGTTTCAACCTTCCTGTAATCCCTCTTCTCCTCGGGATTGGGCTTCTCCAATGCCTTCTCTTTGCACCTTTCCACTATCTTCTCCAGCATTGGTCGAAGTTCTGGTGATTCAATTATCCTCTTATGCACCTCCAAGAACTTCATCTGTTCCTCGGTAAACTCGGGCTTGAGATTCTCCTCCAAACAAGCTTCCAACATATCTATAGTTATACTCCCATCACTACTTTTTGATTGCACATCTTTGACAAATTTAGGATTCCTACTCCTATCTATTCCTACGAGCGGTAATGGAACGTCTGTAACTGCTTCAAAGTAAAGCTCATCTCCTTTCTGTTGCATAGTAGTAATACGAGCTACTCCTGGAACAGTCACATCACCGGTTTTTTCTTCGTTCATTTTATTCACCACTATTCAAAATACATCATCAGAATAATTGTTCCAGTTATTATAATTATTATGATGATAATCATAATTATTGCTATTACAGGATAGAAATACCACCATAGGGCACTTTCTATGATGTAAGCATCTTTTACAGTTTCGTCACTCCATCCACCTTGTTTAAGAAAACCACGAAGATTGTCCATTTTTTGTTCATAAACATCTCCTAAAGATTCAGGTGTGGATCCATTCTTGTATGCTTGGTCTCTCCAAGATATTACAGAGTATGTTCTATTAATTATGCCTTCAACATGCTCTATCCAAAAACTAACTCGTTTGTCAGGTGTCTTATCCCAGGAAAAGAAAGCTCCATAATCATCTTCTTCTATGCCAAGTTCTTCAATACCATCAAGGTATAATTCAAGCTCTTTAATCATCAGTTCAGGAGTGTTTGACCAATAGGCATTTTCCATGTGTCCATGGCAAGCCTTGTCAAATTCTTTGCTCACCGTTATTTCTCCTACCGCAAGACCCATCAAAGTCAATCCTATCAACATTAAGATGATAGGTATTCCTATACACAGCGACACTGTTTGTGCTTTTTCCATTTTATTCACCTCATTCGTTATGATATTTTTCAAATCTGGAGTATGTCACTTCTGCATCTTCGTCTTGATTTCTAAGGACTTCAAGCACCAAAGATGAAAGCTCCTTTATTTGAGTTAAGTTTTCTATCACTGTGGCTTCTATGTCCTCAGTTTTTACATTGTCAAGTTTTATTTTTTCTCCTGGTCTTGTAGTATTATCTACAATTTTTACAACTAAAGGATTAAATTTAGCTAATGGACCTTTTTTGACGTCGGAAAATAATTTTTTGTCAGGTTTTTCTGGGTTAATTCCTGTGAATGTAATTTCTATTATTGCTTCTTTTCCAGACCTTAATAATTCTCCAGATTGTAAATTATCAAGTATAAAACCATCTTTTGAATAACTATCACAAGATATCCTTATTACAGTTCTATGGTCTGTAATTATATGTTTTTTAGATGTTATTTTACCATCTTCCATAGTTATATAATAGAATCCACCTTTAAAAGCATATTGCGAAATGTCACAAGACTCTGTGGATCCTGGGTTAAATATTAAGTCTTCTATTATATAAGGCTTATGGATATGTCCCAATGCAATGTAATTGAAATATTTACCAAATCTCAACAAATCTTTGGCATTCAAATTTCCACCAGAAGGAACTATGCCTTCTACACCTGTATGGAACATAAGTATTCTATTTTCTTTAAGTAAAAACCTTTCCATTTGTGGGTCAAAATCTATCATACTTTCCCATTTATTAAAGTTTTTATCCAAAACTTTCTTACTTGTAGCACCGAAATAAGGAAGTCCCGCTATTATAGTGTCGTCACCATACTCAGAATAACTAATATTATCATTATTTCCAAAATTTAATAATTTTACCAGTCCTAATCCTTTCTCTGATAAATATTCCAACCACGACATATTATTTATAGAATGTTCTTTGTCGTGGTTACCATTGACAACAAAAACTTTAATTCTTGCAGCATCCAACTTTTCGAACAATTCAGTTGTATCAATTAAAGTTTCTGGTGATAGGTCTTTATGATGAAATAAATCACCTGAAATTAAAAGGAAATTAACGTTATTTTTAATACAATACTTTACCACACCATCAAAGGCATTATAAAAATCAAGGTATCTTTGTTGTTCGCCGTATTGTTTGTAACCAAGATGGATGTCAGCACAATGAACAAACCTAACTGGCGCCATTCAGCATCACCATTTTGTATATGTTGGATCCGTTGTTTCCTTGTTTTCTTTCTATTTCCACAACCTTGTTATCAAAATTAACGCCCGTAACAAATCTCTTCATAAAATGGGAGATTTCTACAGGATTCATGTGAATGGACTTTCTATGTTCCTTAGTTACTTCAGACAAATAATGCCCATTTACAGGGCGATGTTCTTCCTGTATAGCAGAGAACAGCAAATCCACGAGTTCGTCTTTTGCATTAACTAAATTTTTTCTCATATCAGTACCCCCTAATAAGAAACAATGACTATAAGCATTAATAAATATTTAAAGATTTCTTTAAAGTAGACCTTCTTTTTCCAATAATTCCTTTACGCCTTTGTATTTGAAAATCCTTTCAGCGTCCTCAATTTCAAGGCGTTTTACATAAATGTCAATCTTGTTGT
Source organism: uncultured Candidatus Saccharibacteria bacterium (assembly GCA_964632335.1). Lineage (GTDB taxonomy): Bacteria > Patescibacteriota > Minisyncoccia > Minisyncoccales > CAZWDF01 > CAZWDF01. Next base: position 2,722 of record CAZWDF010000207.1, read on the forward strand.
AAACATTGGTATCTGTCATACCAAGTCTCTTTGTCATTATATATCTGATTTGTGTGCTATTAAATCCCATATCTTTCAAAAATAATACTATCTTTGTAGGTCTGGAATATCTGTCAGTTCTT
>CAZWDF010000208.1:0-2841 GCA_964632335.1 uncultured Candidatus Saccharibacteria bacterium
TAGCAGGTGATTTTACATCGCTCCTGCTGTGATTTGGTAGTGTCCTCTTCTTTCCTGCCTCTGGCGATACATCTCTGGCATGTCGGCTCGCCTGGCTCTTTCTCCCACGACAGCACTCTGCGCTTGCTGCCACAGAGAGGTTTGCCAGAACCATTGTCAATGTGCCTAGCACTGGCTCTGCTGGAGTTAGTCCAACGGGAGATTCCGTAAACTAAATCCATCTTCCTCCTTCCCAAAATTCCAGCCCCCGACACCCTGGGTAGTGAATATCACACTCACCACAGGTGAGGCCATGCCAGCCTCAAATCCCACGAGGGACGGAGGGCAACGCGGACTCCCACGCCTCTACTATCTGCTGCATCGCGCCCTTATCCAGGCGCTTGCGTTGCGCTCGGTAGGCTTCACATAGAGGCTTGAGTAGCCCCCAGTATGGATCCTCCATGGGATAGCGCCAAGCCCAGTAGTTTGCATCGAACAAACCAGCTTGTTCGATATATGATTCATCCAGCAGCCTCACCTGCCGAATGCAGGCGACAGCCATCTCCTGAGGTATGCGCCAGAGGATAGAGATAACGGCTGCTCTGACTATTCCCCCTTCGGCATCCTCCCCCAGGATGTCATCGACCTGGCAGAGATAGTATTCCCTGGCCTTTGGTAGGTTGTCCTGAGCTGCCATGATGGTTGAGGCTACATGGTAGCCCCTACCGCAGGCAGCATTACGTCGGTCTGGGTTAGGATGTGTCAGGATGTCCCCTACGTGGTAGGCGACATCGGGGTCCCGTACTGATACCCCACCAAAATATGTCGCTTTGACATAATAGTGTGCCATCTCTCTCCTCCTTCTGGGCTTAATCCACCCACCACCGGGGCTACTTAACTTCGGGGGTGCCCGTCAAGCAGGGCACAAAACTTTTCTGCTCCACTTTCACAATCTTGACGCCCTTTACCCAGCCCTTTGAGATTTCCTGCACAGCTACTGCCGCGTTGGGAGCAAACACTCTGTCCGTATATGTTTGCCTCTTGTAATGCGAGGTAACCTCAAATAGATATCTGTCTGCCATCTCTCTCCTCCTACTAATCTCTCCACCACCGGGGGCTGCGACCCCCGGAACGTGGAGGGACTAGGGCATAACTCGCATAGTGCGAGTTATGCCGCTCCCCTTCCCCTTCCCCGCTCTGACCAGGGCGATCTCGCCCTGGCTGAGCAGCTTGTGGATCGTTCTTACCCCAGCCTGCACCTCAGAGTCAGCCATCACCTTCACCACTCTGCCATCTACGAGTGTTACTTTATACTCAGCCATCTCTGTCCTCCTTCTCCTAATCTCTGATACGAAGTGTAGCACATTACCAGGATGATGTCAAGCCCCCCTGGGGCCTAAAAAGAAGTGCGGCACCTGAGCGATGGCCACCCAAGTGTCGCACTCCAGAGAGGAGGAGCAAGAGAAATAGTTTAGGGTTCCTTCATGTGTTCGTCCAATCTATTCTCAAGTCGGTCAACGCGTTTTCCCACTGGGCAGTCCCCCCTGAGGTGACCTTCAACGGTTTTGGATAAGTTTTGCATATCCTGAGAGAGGCCATCAACCTTCTGCTCGAATCTGCCCACGAGTTTCGCCTGCGCCTTTCCGTTCTGTTGTCTCTGCCAGAGGTAATTAACCACAGAGATGCCTGCTACCACACTAGCCGGAACCCAAGCGTAAATCATACCATCCATAGTGGTTTCCTTTCAGGTTAAGATTGTGGCTCTGTTGGAGTGGCCCCGTTCGGCGGACTCTTGCGGAAATAATATTGCAGCACCAATGTCCACGCCATGATGGTGGCTCCGAGAATCTCTCCAGGAAGATTAAGCCACTTGTTGGTTATCCACAGTACGGGAATAACCACCAGCACCAATAAGGCAAGCCGGTCATTCATTGTCTTCCACCCCATATTTAGCCTCCTCAGATTGATTTCGACTTCACGGTCAGTATGCGATTGGACAACTTATGTTCTGCCGTACGGTTACTTAACCTCTGGGACAGAGTGCGATTGGATAGTTTATTTGTCATCGGCACTGCGGCCAGACCCACCTCAGTGCCGAATGATGTCTCGGCAGAGCAGCTCGACCAAACCTCGTCGCTGTCCTGATATCTCACATGCCAGTAATAGGTAAGACCATTTTCCAGCGAACTAGAGGGAATAACCGTGCTGGTGAGATTATCGTGGTCTGTCCCGCTATCGTATACTGGACTACTATAGTCTCCCGAAGTTGCTGTAATCTGCCACTGCGAGGCATGATGCGTTCCGCTGCCACCAGAGAAATCGGATCCTACTAGTGTTGGGGTAATGCTCTGGTCTGCGGCCCCATCCGTGGGGCTACTATTGGTAGGAGTTGCAACGTCCAGTGTGCCTGTGGCAGATAGAGAGATAATGTAACTGGATAGTTTAGTAAATAGTTGATTGGTGCAGGGAATTCCGTCTGCGGCATAGTGCCAGATATTGGTTCCACCCGTGAACTCCGTATCAATCGTGCCGTTGGGGCTTCCAGGCAGGTAGGCGCCGATATAGTCTCCCGACTGCGCCGCAAGGGAGACAGTTTGTTCGGAATATCCCGCAGGGACATTGATTAGTGTCGCAGTGCTGACGGTAGAGAATGTGTTGGCTACGCCAGTGGGCCTGAATATGGCAACATCCATCGTGGCCGCGGCCTGGGCGAGATAGATTTTAATGGTGGTCAGAACGCAGGAGGCGGTGGCAGGATTGGAGCCTTCAATGAGGGTGGCTCCACCCATTGCCTGGGTTCTGTTTATCGCACTTGCGCCAAGCGTTGCGGTGGCCATCAGTTCTTGGCCTCACAAAACAGGT
>CAZWDF010000209.1:0-2836 GCA_964632335.1 uncultured Candidatus Saccharibacteria bacterium
GCAGGAAGAGGTACTCGCCATTGCCTGACATTTACACACTTATTGACAAGACCTCAATTGTAATGACACCATGACAATTCAGCGTCATCTTCCTCATAATCGCCGTTCATTATTGCCCAAAACCAGTCGTTTGCCACTCAAAACCTCCTTAAATGCAATCAATTAACACCTTATATCCACCATTCCCACACCTGTATTGTGTGTAGTGTGAAACACACACTTATACCCACTAAAAACACACCAATATCCATTGGAAAACCGCCTATACTCCCTGATTACCTAATGATTCCCTGTTCTTTTGTGCGATAACTTCATCGTAAATGAGAGCAAGTTGCTTGTTGTCTGTTTTACTCACAAGAGGCGCAAGAAATTGGTACTGAGGCATGCCAATGACCATAGGAATCATGGAAACTAAGTCCTCAAAGGTGTTTTCCGTGATAACTCTGTATAGTACGGCTAGAACATCTTCCTTTGCTCCATTTCTATGCTGGAAAATTTCCATTGCTGCATCTTGTGGCGAGAAGGACAAAAGCCTATTGGAAAGATTGATTATCTTTTGTTGTTGATCGTCAACGGTTGGTTTCTTGGCTTCGAGCTGCGGTTGCTTGACTAGCTCAATTCGGGGCTGTTGGGGCTGTTCAATTCGTACTGATTGTGTCTCAGGCTGCCCCATCATCCCCGGCACCATGCCCCTCAACCCTTCAGCGAAAGATGGTAACGCCTTCATAATTTCGGGGAGGGTCTGCAACCAACCACCTTGCTTCTCACCACCAAGCTCGTCCCGAACCAAACTCTTTGCCTCTCTGGCTGTCCTCAGAACCTTTAGCAAGTCCGGGGATTGTTCGCCATCTTCTCCCTTATAGGTTTCGGGTGGTATGGGCGACTCAAATTTCTCTCGTGCCACCTCCATCGCATAGGCAGGGTGTACCTTCAGATAGTCCAGATACTTCTTGGATAGGAACTCATCCCGCTTGGCTTCAGCCTCCTTTGCCTTCAAAATCGGACTCTTGCCTGGGCCCTTGGGACGCCCACCTTTTGATTTTTTGCCGAATAGCTTCATTGTTTGACCTCCAATTTATTTACTTTCGTGCCCAGAACATCAATAAACTAAAAAGCTTCAAAGCTTCAATTAAGTTTCTTAGTTTCTTAGTTTTAAGCATGTTAGTTTTTTAGTTTATTGACATATTACACAAGGAACTGTTCATTACACCAAGGGCACTCAAGAATGGTCGCTCCTGTCGGATTGGTCAGTTGGTAGTGGAATGGAGCGCCTTTGCCTTTCCTCTCGGACGTTATTAGTCCCTTGACATGCTCCAAGAATCTCAAACAGTCCCTGACCTCGTTATCGGTGGCATATCTTGCGATAATCTTGATCATTTTTGCGACGGTTATATCCTCTGTATCTTGAGGCTCGAGAAATGTGTGATAGAATTTATGCGCCAGTTCATCCATTCGGGGGTCGTCAATTGGCTTATAGCTGCCATCATGGACAAACTTTATCCAGTCCTGTCCTTCCTCTATCTTAATTCTGACGGGGGCCGGGGTAATGTCCTTCCGAGGCTGAGGAATATAGCCGACCTTCTCTAACTTGCCCTGGTTGATTGATAGTGTTCGTATCTCAGAGGCAACATCGGTCTTAGCATAGATGGCCGAGCTGCCTCTCAGCCTCACGAAAAAAGTACCTCTATCCAGTTTGTTGAAGTGGTGCAGAACTAAAACCGATGAGTCCTTGATAGTCATCAAATATTCAATACCGGCGCTAACCTTCTTCATCTGATTCTCAAGGTTTTCATCCTGGTGGTGAAAGCAGGCCAGGTGATCAATTATTATCAGTGTCGGCTCGATAGCCTTTATCTCCTTTTCTATTGGTGGCCAAGTTGAATTGTTGTCTAGGAGAAAGCCGGTGTAGTGTTGAAAGTCAACCTCAGCCTTCTTACTGTAACCATCATTTTCAAGTCCGTTCTTTATCTTGATAATTCGTTGCTGTAGAAGGTCAAGGCGGTTCTCGCTGTCAATGAACATCACGGAACCAGGGGCCGTCTTCATCCCCAGGAAGGGAGCTTCATAAGCAACACTATATCCTAACCCGGTGGCTACTAAACTTTTTCCGTGCCCGGGCGGACTAGCCCACATGGATAGTCGGTTGGAGGCTATCAGTCCCTCAACAATGTAACTCGCTCTTTGCTTGACTATCTGCGTCAGGAAGTCACCGTTCTTCATTTTGTCTCCTTCAGTCCAATGGCCCTGTCTATCATTTGCTCATCCACCGCCGTCCCCATTGGTACTATGACGACCCAGCCATCATGGATTACAGTTACCCGCTGCCCCGGCTCAAAATAACACTCCGGCGGTAAGGTGATTTGCTTGTACTTCTCACTCTGTGACCTGACCTTATAGCGCCGCCTCAATATCTCTCCCATGTGGATACCTCCTTAATACAAAAAGGGCACCGAGTGCAGGTTTTAATGAGGCTGCTAACTCAGTGCCCTTAAGGCTTCAGTGCCCACTCAGGGCCCTATTCAATTGTCATAATTTTATCATTTTTTGATTGATAATTCAAGCCTGCGCATTGCCTGGCCGTGCCTGACCAGACTTTATTTTCGCCTTCTGTTATAATACTTTTTAGAGGTAAGAATTGATGGTTATCACCAAGTATGTTCACGTTCAAACAGACCCTCCAAATGACCCTTATCAAGTGTGTGTTGTTGATATAACACCACAGGTGGAACATGAAGTGGCGCTCGCCAAACTGAATAGTGGCACCGTGACCGTATTTGTGGCCGGCTCAACGGCCGGGGTGACCACCATTGAATTCGAGTCGGGTCTGCTGGCGGAT
>CAZWDF010000210.1:0-2834 GCA_964632335.1 uncultured Candidatus Saccharibacteria bacterium
CATTCCGTAATCCTCCATTTTTGGCATAAACATCAAATCTTTGAAGATGCAAACTCATTCAGCATGTTATCTATCAAAACAATTTTATTAATATCTTCTGTGGTGCGCGTGCGCATATAGAGTATAGAGGAATAAAGGCAGAAGAATACCGGGCTTTGGAAATCAGACGTATAGGTAATCATAGCACATATTTCGTTATTAAAAACCCCAATTCCCTGAAGCCATCCGGTCAGTGCCAGATCAGGCTGTGCAAGCACAAAAACCGGAACAGGAAATTTATAAGCATAGTCACGCAACGAAAGTTTAATCCCTTTTTGAATTTCATCTGCGCCATCAAATTTCTCTATTATTTTTCTAGCTTGATCCTCGTTAAAGGGTGCTTTAATAATCGGAACATTCATCTGTCCAAGATTTTTATTATCTATAGTACTCATCGTATTCTCCTTTTTTATATTTCTTTGATTTTTTTAAATCTTCGCTAGACATTTCATTATTCCACTTCTTAAACTTATCCTCGCGCTTTTTGATAATCTTTCGTTCCCCTGTGACATTGAGTGCTGATTCGTATACTTCTGCACTATATTTTTCTCCTCTTTCCTCGTATTCTTCCTTCCGCCCTTCTTCAAACGCTCTGTTTTTCTTATCGTATATCCCAAGCAGATAAGAGTTCGCGTGTTCTTCGCCATATCGAAACATGATTACTGTGTAAAATGTATTATTTTTCATGGTTTCCCAACTAGAACGATATTTTTTCCATTCATTTTCAATTGAAGCTCTAAAACCTGATAGCCAGCCCTTTTCCCCAGTGACTTTAGATATTTTAACCATCCGGAATATGTATGTACCGCATTAGCCCCATCGCCCTTGATGCAGCATGGGCAGACTGCAAAAGGTTTTCGATTTTTAATAGCCCATTTTATTATTGGCGTTGTAGCTTCGTCTGGGTGCATACCAACTATAACATCAGCCTCTATCTTATCATCATGGCTGAAATATCCCTTACGATAATCAACGCCCTTCCTTGATTTGGCTTGCCTTGGATGTGCCTCAACAGCAATTACGTCATATCCCTTATTTGCCAGCCTATTCGCAAGAGAGCCATCGCCGTCAGCGACAGCAAGCACCTTCTTTGCTTTCGGAAAATGCCTTGACACAAGAGTAGCCATTAAAGTGCTTCGATTTTTATCGCCCATCATAGATCCTCTTGCGCTTTTTGTTCATTTCCCTCAAAAGCATCCATGAGCGATCCGGTAAAAGAATATCTATCTACAAGGTATCGTATAGCGCCCTTTAATGGCTCAGGATTATCAGAATCGAACACAGATACCTTATTTCCTTCCCTGTGTATGACGATGTCCTTTTCTTCTGTTCCCAAGCCCACGTTCTCGATTATCCAGCACAGCACATTTTTGTTTTGATACCAGTTACTTGATATGCTCCCCATCTTTTTCTGCCGGCCATCGGGCATCTCTACTATAAGCGTTTTAATAGTAGATTTAGTATCCTTGCTTATTTCAAGAATTTCTTTAGAGATAATTGTTTTGCCCGGCGGCACATTTTCTCTTATTCTAAGCTCTTTATGCACCGGATCGACTTTTCCAGTCTTATCCATTCTCTTAACCAGATCGGCATTTTTAGGATCGGCTTCGGCTGCCCTGACAATCTCTGTTGCCTTTTTGAGCGTCTGATGGCTTAGCCCAACCGCATTAGCAACTAAATCCCTCGTCTTTTTGCCCTTATCGGGATCTTGTGCTAAATTTGCACCATCATCTTTTATCTGTGCGTTATGCTGGCGAAGTTTCGCTCTGTTCTCATAAAATATCCTGATCTTATCCGCAAGATGCACAGCTTCGGATGGCGTAAATTGCTTTCTCACAATATTTGCGTCATATTCAGCCTGGAGGGAGAGGCTCTCAAATGGCGCATCACCATATTGCGAAAGATATACAGCAGGGATTATTTTACGTCCTAATTTTTGAAATGCCTGTATCCTTCTATGTCCATCTACCAGCCACAGCTCACCACTCTCTACCGTGACAAGTATCGGCTGAAGGAGACCGACATTCTTAATTGATTCAACCAAAGCGTCAATATCGCCAAAATCTTGTCTTGCTCTATTGCCTATTATAATTTGATCTATATGAGCTTCGGTATGAGTCATCATAATAACAAATTCCCCTTTTCTGAAGTAAGATTAATGATTCATAAATACAGAAAGAAAACACCAAAAAATATACGCAAAGTATTCATTTGATTAAAACCTCCAAATCTTTTAACATTAAATTTTTACTTTTATTTAATAATGACTTCACAATTTAATACTTCATACCTATAATATCAACTCCAAGAATATTGTTGATTTCTTTGTTAATGACATTAATTGCAGATTTTTTGCAATCTTGGAAAGCTTGATTATAGCCATCATTCCACGCATTAAATTGATTCTCTGGAACTTCCATCCCCGAGTTTTTATAGCCCAGGTTCGGCAATGGCATAGAATTCAAAATAAGAGTACGGATAGCTAATAGATGCTCGAGTATTTCTTTTTGTTCCATTGAATTAATCCCCTTTAGAAATATTTTTGCCATTTCATGCCCAGCAATAAATGCATTTAATCCCGTAAATCTAATCAATTTGTAAAAATCCTCACTGACCGCCTCCCATAGATTTACAAATGTATTGGTAATTATATCAAATCTTCTAAATATCAAGTTGAATCTTGCAAGAATATCTTTATTAATTTTCATTTCAGTTATTGATATTTCCTTTATTCTTTATGTTCCAGAAGTTAGCCTTCAGAACCAAATTATCTATAGAGATAAAATTTTAATCAT
>CAZWDF010000211.1:0-576 GCA_964632335.1 uncultured Candidatus Saccharibacteria bacterium
TCTCTAGCATGGAGGTTTTCATGTAATACAGTAGACGCAAAATCCTCAGTTGTTCCTTTAGGGTTTAAAGTTATCTTACCTCTAGAAGGATCGAACACTCCAAAGTCTTTCATACTAGGATCAATCTGTATAATCTTTTTAACGTCGGGAGTGAATTGATTAGTTAGTTCATGAGCAAAATCAGTCATCTGGGCACTAGAACTTCCTTTATTAGGAATCTTACCTTTAAACTGTTCCAATGCTGCACTGCCTAGCGCTTGTTCTTGTAGGTTATTAGCACGATATGAATCATCAATAAAGTTACCTGATCTCTTCATATAAGGATCAAGATTGAATTCGCCTTTCTCTGCGTTCTTACGAATAGCGTCTAGAATGAGTTTTCTTTGTGCTTCGTCCACTATTCAGCCTTAGGGGGTTCAATGTTATCATTGATAGACCCGAGTTTGTCGATAAGTGATTTAAAGATTGGACTACCATTAATTGTATTTAGATTTTCAAGAAGACTTGCCATTTCTACAACAGCGATAAGACCAGAACATATTTTAGAGATTGGGAGGAATCCATCTAGCATATACG
>CAZWDF010000211.1:586-2832 GCA_964632335.1 uncultured Candidatus Saccharibacteria bacterium
TACGTTTCAGCTAGGAATCCTAATAGTATTGCTGCGTTATAGACAAAGCATTTTGTTACAGTGCGTCTTAATCCAGCCGAAGTAATCTGTTGTCCCTTCTTTTTTGCTGCCCAGATTCCTGTAATCAGGTCAAAGAATATAAGTAAACCAGTTACTAATATAACAGCTTTAATAGGAGCAAATACAGCAAGTGTTGAAACTACAATACCAACTAACCAGTCTTTCATTACATTCCCTTATTCCTCTTCGTCTTTTAAGTCATCGGCATTTATAAATAGTTTAGCATTTGGATTTTGCATAATTGTAAAGATAGCGGCATTCTTTTTAGGAGAGTTACCACTTGCAATTGCTTCGGTTAAAGCTTTGCCCATGGAACTTAAACCCGGCGTTGTTTCTAGCTGAGAAGCCAAGTTTTTAAGATATTGCTCTGGAGCTTTAAATATTTTACGTGAAACATCAACACTAGATGTAATCTGATGTGCCAATGATTTAGAAAGTTTACCAGCGTGGTAAGCAATAGAAGTAGGGGCTTTACCGATAACCCATTCTCTAATATCAGGAACAAGTGATCTACCTTGAGTAGTAGCACGAGAAGAACTACGTAACACTGAATCATCCGACGCGCTTAATACGAGTTTACGGACTTGTTCAGCATCTGGTATAACTTTCTGTATATTAGGATTTTCAGCGGCACGGCTAACTTCTTTCTTCTGGAAATCACCTAGAGCTTCCATGAACTTAACAAACGAAGTCCTAGAGGGCTGAGACGCAGCGTCATCGCGCTGAACGTTCTTAATCATGTCATCAATACTTCCATATAACTTATTCTCAGCATCATTCAACTTGCCGTAGAACTTATTAGTAACTTCTACAGGGCGGTCTCTTGAAACAACTTGCTCAAGTACATTACGGAAGTTCTCAAATCTTTCAGCAGCAAACCTGTATTCAGGCACTTCTTTCTTCAACGATTGTGAAATACTAGAACGAAAACGCATAAGCTCTGAAAGAGTAGAAGCATCTTGTGGGGTTTTATTTGTAGCAGATTTAAATACGCCAATACTAGCATCAATATCATCAATAAGAGTTTTAAGCTCTAGTGGATTTAATTGTTGTTGTCTATTTAGTATTTTATCATATGCAGCGGCGCTTCGTCTAGAAGTTCCTAGCTCTGGAATAGTCTCAGCAAGTTCGGCAATACGAGCCCCAGCTGCTTCAATGTCAGGACTGATATTTACAAGTCTACCTGACTCAGTAGCTGTTTTTAAACTATTTCCAACTTCCTGACCTAATTTACCGTCGGCTTCTCCTAACTGACCAAGGACAGAATTAACTGCCTTTTCATCCCTTAACGCAAATGCCTCAGGTCCAGCTTTAATATCTTGAGCATGAGAACGGGGATGAATTCCTAGTTCCTGTCCATACTCTTTATATGCTTTTGCAATTTGACGTAATCTAGGCTGACTTTCATCAGTAAAAGCGCCTGAAATTTTATTACCTACAGATTCAATTTTCTTACTAACACTAGGAATAGCTATATCTGAAACAGCTTGAACGCCTAACATAGCAGGCAATCCGAAAGCCATACCACCGGCAACATCTGCAGCAACGCCCATGGGATTAGCGTTCTCACCAATTAACTGTTCTTTAGAAGTAGCAGCTAATTCTGGTATCATAAGAGGAAGAGATTGTGCGTATGATTTTCCACCACGAGCTAATAACTCTAAAGCAGCTTTTGACTTCCCAGAATCTTTAGCAATGTCAGTAATTGATTTAATATTCTTAGCACCAGTTCCGACCCCAAGAGTAGAACCTAATATCGAACCGCCAGTCATACCACCGGCTAATTGACCGGCTATGTTAGCAACAGGAGAACGAGCTTCTGACTCTTCCTGTGCTTTTTCTGAAGCTTGTTGATAGCCTCTATACTTCTGTAGAAATGATTCTTCAGGAACTTGAAAGCCCTGTTCTTTAAGTTGAGCATCGACTGCGGCAGGACCAATCCCGAGTTTACCTAAACCAGTTTCAATTCCAGCTCCAATCATACCACCAAGCTCATCCATAGTTCCCATAGATAAACCTTGAGCAGCCCCAACAGAAAAGTCTTCAGCTGTCTCTAAAGCTGGAGATACCATTTCAGAAGCAGATTGTCCCATACGTTGTAAAAACGAAGGACGTTCTTCTATTGGTGCGGCAGAACTTGAAGCGGCTGCTTCAAACTCGTCGTCAAAAGTAGATTGAGGTGCTTC
>CAZWDF010000212.1:0-2830 GCA_964632335.1 uncultured Candidatus Saccharibacteria bacterium
CGTTCGCACGATCCATGCGTCCGGCGTTTTCCTCGGCTTTTGCGCGCTCCCTAAGCAATCTAATACCAATATCAGGTGCGCCAGAGCTAAATGCAGACATTACTTGACCGCCAAAACGCAACTCATTCTGTTGTTGGTCAGCATTTAACACTTCAAAACTTTTACGCACACTTTCAGCTTCTTTTTCAGGAAGCATCATTGCTAAATCGGTATAATCACGGGCTGCCGGATTAGGATTATTGATAATACGTCTATAAGCCTGATTCAATATCCCTTGGCGTTCAGCCGCTTGTTGCTGGGCTTGTTGTTGTGCGCGTATATCGGAAATGGCTCCGCCTAGCTGAAGGCCGCTAACCATAGCCTCAAACGGGCTTTTAACATTAAGTGTGTAATCGTATGGTGCAGGCATTTTATTATCCTTAAACCTTGCTGTAATCGACCATCATATAGCCGCCAATTTCTGAAACAGCTTCAGGGTAAATGCTGCGCACCTCATCGGCCATAAAGCCGGTTTGACGGCCACCACCCCATACATAGTCAAACTGATATATCCCAAGACCGTCATTACGCTTTCCAATGAGCGTAATATTCTTCTTTAGCCTGCGATCACTGAACATACTACCAAAACCAACTTGACCGCCTGAACCAATCTGAGCGCCGATAACCTGAGCTGGCAGGTTAAGCACATCGCTATATGCTTGAGCCGAACCAAGCCGACCCCCAGCAATCGCTGCACCGCGCTCGCCAAGAAGTTTTGCAATATCAGAACCAGTTTGCATACCGGCAGTTCCAACGCCAGCCGCAGACTGCTGGCCGAGCGAGGTCAGGCCACCAAGACGGCTGTATCGACTTTCTAGCTCTTGTGCTAACATTTGCGGCCTAAACTGAGCGAGTGCAGCCTGTACGTTTCCACCACGCAGTCCGCCAGTGGCAGATGCGCGTTGCAGCAGAGCCTCTTCACCAGATTGGAGCAATGCTTGGAAGGTTGGCGATCGCTCAACAGCGGCTATTTGCGCAGCCTCCTCTTCAGGAGTCCTAAGTCCAAGCATGGCCTGTTGCGCTGATAGTGCTGGAGCGCCTGCCTCAACATAAGGCTTCAACAAGGATTGAACTAAATCAAACTGGCGACGCTGCTCGGCAATACCGGCATCTGCCGCTTGTGCTTGTGTCTTTGAGGCAGACTTTGCTGCCGAGGACTGCATAGCACCGCTAAGGAGTGAAGTGCCACCAACAATTAGACCAGTAACCGGATCAGGCATCGGAAAATTCCTTCATATATTCATCTAATGTTTCGCCATATAGCCCCATGACCAAGTGTGCATTTTCATTGGCAAACTTAGCGCCATGAAAGGCTTGAACAGCCATAAGAACAACATCATAATAACCAGCTCGCCACATATAAGACTTGGCATCAGCTTGTCCGGTTCGCTCTACATAATCCGAAGCCTGCCACTTAATGACCATCAAGGCCACGCAAGGCGATAGCAATTCGGCATTTTTGAGATAAAAAGAATTCTGGCTCATCGCAACAAGCGTGTTCCAGATTGTGCCGTTCAAATCTTCACGGGTTACAGAATCGCCATCGGCAACGTCATCAAATACCTGGATAGCTTCCCAAAGCATTAAAAGCCACTCTACGGCTTGCGTAGGCAGCTGAAAAACCTGCTCTAGATTTTCTCTGAGGCTATCAGCGCCAGTCATGCCCTATCCTCAAGGTATTGAATGAGCTGCTGGCGACTCAATAATCTCAGCATCCCTATTTTCTCACATTTGCGCAGTATGTCAATCAAAGTCGTACTCGCGCTCTTCCCAAACTTGGCAGGAACGCAGATCATGGCAAACAAACTGCAATTTATGGCAATACCCACGGAATCCGGCATTTGTATCCCATTGATTTTGTGGGATTCTTTCCATTTTTGCTTGGGTCACAGTGCTGTTGTCATAATATTCGCAATTTGAACACCGGCGACGGCGAGCCTCTTTTTCATCGACACGCATGGCATTTCCGAGCGCAACCCAATAGGTCTTATTAGCGCCAGGCTCATTCGATGGGTTTTCAGGGCCAAGCATCCAGTCATCAATGGCAATCTTGGTATTCTTTTTGTTTTCAGCCGTGCTAATGAACTCTTCTTCCATTGGAAGGCCTGAGAATCCATTTGGCATAATCATAAACTCTTTCATGGCTATCTCCTTAAGTAATTTCGCGACCAGATGATCGAATGGTAAGGGCTGTGGCAGTTCCGGTAGTTGATATAAACCCGCCAGATGCCAGCACTTGACCGACCAGTTCAGGAAAGGTATAGGTCTCATCAGGGGCAATAGCACGGCTGTCCACAATCAAATTGGTCGCGCCTGCGCTGCCTCCACTGGTCACTAGGTTTACGCTGATTATGGCATTTGCAACGCTGGTGTTAGTTGCGGTGAATTTGTCGATGATTGTCGTGCAATTGATGGCGGTATACTGCGTAGTCTGCGCCGCTTCCATCTGCTTGGAGCCAATAAGGGGTTTTACTGCGACTGCCATGTTGTTCTCCTTAGACGGCTTCTGCGCCGCTTGATGTTATTGTCAGGCCTGCTGATGCTGCCTGCACTTGGATCGTTTCGCCTGCGTTCATAATCTGAACACCATTGTACTGTAAAGCATTGTTTGCGGGAACTGCAACATCGTATAAAAACGCATTACCAGTACCTGCAGTACCTGCCGAAGGCACCAAGAACACGCGCACATTGATTGCCGCGCCTGTGGTATTGGCAATGCTGAATTCTTTGAGTAGCGTGCGTGTGCTGGCCGGGACGGTGTACAGCGTGGTGACGCCAGTCGTGATAGCAG
>CAZWDF010000213.1:0-2823 GCA_964632335.1 uncultured Candidatus Saccharibacteria bacterium
CTGGGTTTAACTCATACCCAATAATCGTATTGGGGCCACCATTACCAGTGTCAGAGGCATTTGCATTGACTGCGGCTGTAATTGAGAAGGTGTTTGTGCTGATGTACGTGATAACGTACTCTTGATTGAGCACGGTGGCAGTTATGTTTCCGCCCAAGCTTACGGCGTCTTTAAACAGAACTGATGCGCCGTTTACCAATCCGTGTGAGGCAGCAGTCACCACAATAACCGGGGAGCCGTTTGTTGCCGCAAAGGTAACAACGGTGAGCATCGTCAAGGCAGTGGAGGCCACCCGCTGCGCCGTGTTGACGGTATAGGTTCCAACGCCTCCTTTGCCAGAGCCAAGGGCTGTAATAGTTGTACCGCCAGTTACGCCTGTGCCTGAGACGGTTTGCCCTACGGCAATAACGCCAAAAGACACCGCCGTGATGCGCAATGTTGTGGACAGAGTAGTGATGGCAGTCGAGGCAACCAACTGAGACTGGTCAACAATGTAAGTCCCAACCCCACCAGTGCCCGTGCCAAGCGCCGTTACTTTCGTAACAGAGGTAACCCCAGTGCCTTGCACAACGTCACCAACCGCAATTGTTCCCGAGGAAACTGCGGTAATGTTGAGAACATTTGAAGTGGCCGATATGGTTGTTGGGCTGACCGTTTGGGCAATACTGAGCCCGTAGCTACCTACGCCGCCCGTAGCTGTACCGTAGGCAATAACCGTGGTACCGGATGTAACACCAGTGCCAGACAACGTATCGCCAATTGAGAATATCCCACCAGCTACTGCGGTAAGGTTTAGGTATGTCGATGCGGTTGTGATTGTGGTCGAAGCTACGTTTTGCGCAACGCTAATAGAGTAGGTGCCAGTGGTGTTACTGTAGGTTGTAATCGCCCTGGGAAGAACCTGCTGCGCATTGTTTACGGTGTACTTACCAATACCCCCGGTACCGGTGGTGAACGTAGCGACCTTGGTGTTGGGGGTAACGCCAGTGCCGTCTATCAAATCACCAACCACCAAAGCCCCAGAGGTGGCCGCAGTCACATTAAGAACTGACGAGGTGCCATTGATGGTTACAAATCCAACGGTTTGTGAAGTGCTAACAGTGTACGTACCGGTACTACCAGAACCAGATCCAAGCCCCGTGATGGTTGTTCCAGCGGTGATGCCTGTGCCAGAGATGGTGTCGCCCACAGACAAGATACCGCCAACAATGCCAATGACATTCAGTGTTGTGCCTGTAATGGAGCCGGTGGCTTGAAAGCCAATACTTGCAGTGCCAGAGAATTTCTGTGCAAAGCCAGTGATTGTGGTTCCAGAGGTAACCCCGGTTCCGCTGACTACATCCCCAATGTTGTACACACCATTAGTCACGGCAGTGATGATCAGTTCAGTAGCTTGAGTGGTTAGCGTGGTGGATGCCACGGTCTGCGCGGTGTTGACCGAGTAGACACCCACTCCATTGCTGTATGTGGAGATTGTTGTTGACGCAGTTGTCTGAGAGATGCTCACCACATAAGTGCCAACGCCCCCGGAACCGCTGCCAAACGAGCTAATTGTCGTGCCCGCAACAACTCCAGAGCCAGTAACAATGTCGCCCACAGAAACTGCGCCACTGGTCACGGCGCTGATCGTCATCGTTGTGCCTGAAATTGCGGCAGTGCCCACGAACTTGTTTTTAAAGCCCGTAATAAAAGTCCCGCTTGTCACGCCAGTACCAGTGATAAAATCACCCAGGTTTAATTTCCCAACAGATACTGCGGTGACGTTAAGTTGGTTGGACTCTGTAGTCAGAGTAGAAGAAGCAATCTGTTGGTAGAAATTAAGCGTGTATTTACCAGTACCGCCAGTTCCTGTGCCAAGCGCAGTAATTTTTGTTCCGGCTGTTACTCCGGTGCCTAGAAGAGTGTCTCCAACATACAGCGTGCCGCCGGTAACAGCGGTGACGTCGAGTTGGTTTGAGTTGCCAGTAATGGCGGTGGAGGCAACTGTCTGAGATGCGCTGACGGTGTATGTCCCCGTGCCGCCCGTGCCAGTGCCTAGAGCGGTAATGGTAGTCCCAGAGGTAACTCCAGTCCCGGAAATAATATCCCCCACCGACAAAACACCTTCAGCTACGGCACTCACAGTCATTGTGGTGGTGGCAATCGAGGCCGTGCATTTGAAGCCAATTGAGGCCGTATTGGTCGAGCCCAAAGCGCCAGTGACAACAGCGCCAACAAAACCTGTTCCAGTGGCCCCAATGCTGCCTGTGCCTGTCCCCCCGATTGCCCCAGTGCCAACCAAGCCGTCAATGCTGCCGGTAGCATTTGCGCCGGTATAAGAGACAAACGGCGTGATGTCGTTGTACGCACCACCTTTTTCAATGTAGAACTTCAGGTTTGTACCAACGCCCACAAGATTAAGATTACTCAGCGTCACCCAGTTCCACAAAGACCGGCACACGCCAAGGAACGTACTGGATGAAATGCGCTGCCATCCGCCAATTTTTTCTGGGGTTCCAGAACGAAACCGCACCTTCTCAGACTCGTACCAACCACCAACAGCCTGCGTAGCTGATCCCACAGGGCCAATGGCTTCCGATGCGTAACGGGTTTGCTCTCGGCTTACACCGGGCCGGAATAAGAGTTTTTTAAGTGGCATGGGGGTATTGTCCTATTAACTAAGGAACAGCGCAATCTCGGCTTCCCGGCGCTTGACTAGACCGGGGAGCACCTTGCCGCCGCCCTTGGTCCAAGCCCTGAAAGCTTCGGCTGCCCCGTCCCATTCGCTCCGGTTGGCCCTCATGCGGATGGTGCTGCGTTGGAGGTTGCCCAGCCCAAAGTTGA
>CAZWDF010000214.1:0-2807 GCA_964632335.1 uncultured Candidatus Saccharibacteria bacterium
TGTTATCTATAATTGATAATGTAATGATATTATTAATTGTTATAGTACAAATCTATATAGCATATGACGTAAACGCACTCTGTCTTCGTGGGGGTAATATAAATGTGACGGATGTTATCGTGGGCACAATTTATTTACTCATTGTTTTAGAGGTTACACGTCGGTGGGTTGGGCCTATCTTGGTTGGTTTAGCAATTTTTTTTTCAATACAAAATCTGCTAGCCGATAAACTTTTTTGGATTTTTCGTGGAGCCCCGACTAGTTATAAGGTGTTTATCGATACATTGTTTGTACGGAGTGAAGGTATTTTTGGATTGCCAATTTACGTTATTTCATCGTTTGTAGTATTGTTCCTTATTTTTACAGCTATTCTCCAACGCACAGGTACAGGGAAATTTTTTATTGATTTGGCTTTAGTATTTACTGGTCGATACAGAGGAGGTCCTGCTAAAACTGCCGTTATTTCTAGCGCTTTGCTAGGAATGATATCAGGTAGTGCTGTCGCTAATGTAGTTGCTACTGGGTCTGTTACTATTCCTCTAATGAAAAAAAGTGGTTACGGTGCAATATTTGCAGGAGCAACTGAGGCTGTAGCTTCTACTGGGGGGCAAATAATGCCTCCTATTATGGGTGCAACAGCATTTATAATTGCTCAAAACTTAGGAATTCGTTATATAACTTTCGCTATGTATGCTTTCATACCCGCCCTGCTTTATTATCTGTGCGTTTTTATAGTAGTAGATTTTGAGTCAATAAAAAGGGGATTAAAAGGGCTTCCTACAAGCAGTATTCCCATCCTTGGACCCATTCTGAAAAAAGGAGTCCACCTTTTTATTCCAATAGCCGCATTAATATATTTCTTAGTGGCTGGGTATACCCCTGCAAGAGCCGCATTTGTATCAGTTATGTGTTTAATTGTTATATCGTTTTTCCGCAAAGAAACAAGATTAAGTGCAGTTGGCTTATTAAGTAGTATAGAGCAGGCCATAAAAGATATAATTCCAGTTTCCTTAGCCTGTGCAACAGCAGGCTTGGTTATTGGAGGCTTGAATTTTTCTGGGATGGGACTAAGAGCTACTTTTTTATTAAGTAATATGGCAAGGGGAAATTTATTACTTCTTCTTATTATAGCAGCAGTCATAGCTATTATCCTTGGTATGGGGGTTACTACAACTGCAGTTTATATTACTGTAGCTACCCTAATGGCACCTTCCTTAGAAAGAGCAGGAATGAACCGTATCGCTGCACATATGTTTATTTTTTATTATGGAGTAATATCTTCTATAACGCCGCCGGTTGCAATGGCTGCGTATGCGGCAAGCGGCATATCTGGTGCTAGTTCTTGGGCTACTGGAGTTGAAGCTACTAAAATTGGGTTTGTAGGATTTATAGTTCCCTTTCTGTTTACCTATACTCCGGAACTCTTATTGCAAGGCTCTCCCAGTCAAATATTTTTAGCTATTATTTCAACTAGTATTGCTCTTTATTTCTTCACATGTACAATTCAAGGCATGTTTTTTAATAAAATAATAGGAATTGGATATAGGATTGTATTATTTTGTTTAGGGGTACTAATAGTTTATCCTTCAGAAGTGAAAAATATAGTTTCATTATTTCTGTTATTTCTGACCTTTGTTATTATTTGTTTTCTAATAGTCAGAAAGAGAAAAAGAAAAGTCAATGGTGAAGCTATTGTGAACCATCATGAATAGCAAACAATAGTTAATAAAAATAAAACATAATAAACTAAATAAGAAAAGGGGGATTGTTAGAGGGTGTGGAAAAAAATTATATATTGGCAGTGGAACGGAATAATATTACTTATTGTAGCTCTAGCTATTATGGGTGAGAGGAGCTTAATACACTCACATTATAACACTTATTTTTTAATAACTCTTGTTTTGGTTATGTTGGTTGTGTTTGCATTGTGGAGATTCTCAGAAAAACCGTAATCAGTTCAAAAAGACTTTGACGAAAAATAATGGGTATAGTCAAACAGGCAGAAATAAAGCTAAAGCATTAAGTATTTTACTTAATCAGGGGTGAATTGGTAAATCAAAACCTTAAGCTGAATAGAATTTTCAGTGACACCTGCTTCTAATCTTAATCGCAAATCAACCGTACTTAATTGAATTTTCTTACAGATTTGTTTATCGTTAGCTCTAGGGTAGCTGTTTAGAAAAATTCTGAGATGATTTATATTCAGTCCAGTCATGAGTTGTTAAAAAGGAAAGATTAAAGAAATTTTAGAGAGAGTGAAAAGAAAATAAGTTAATTTAATCTATACAAAGTTTATTAATTAAAAATTAGTAGTAAAACTGGGTTGTTGAGGAGGAAAAACCAAAAAAACTGGAAGAGCGATATTAATTAGAAAACAATTACGGGCTTTCTCTAAAGAATTTTTTTTGAAATTAGGATTCTAAAAGTAAATTTATTTTTGATAGATATTCTATAAGAGAGAAAGGAGATACAAGAAATGAATTCATCAGAAAGATTGGAATTGGCAATCAATATGAAAAAAGTAGATAGGGTTCCCAATGTCCCGTATGATGAAGCCCTTATATGTAAATACTACGGGGAAAGTTTTAATTCAGCTTTAATGAATGGAAATGAAATGGCAAAAACTCATTTGGTTGCTTTAGAAAAATATAAATATGATTGGATAATGGTTGGCATGGCCTTAACTGGAGGAATTATACCTGAGGCATTAGGATGTAAAGTAGATTATCCTGAGGATGCTTTCCCTATTATAAGAGAAAGGCCAATAAAAAAAATTTCAGATATAGATAAAATAAGTAGTTGTAATC
>CAZWDF010000215.1:0-2799 GCA_964632335.1 uncultured Candidatus Saccharibacteria bacterium
AATTTTGATGCTCGGCAGTTTTTAAAACTTTTCCGCCTTCGCCAGAGGCTACGGCGGATCCTCCATAGCTCGCTCCTGAGCGAGCGGCGGAGGAAAATCTCTCAGATAAAATGGTAGCCAAAAATTCTTTAGTTGCGGTTTTGCCATAGCTGCCAGTAATGCCAATTACTAAAAGTTCTTTAAATTGAGCCCGTTTTTCTTTGGCCATTCTAATAATTTGATTTCTTCCTAAAACTGCTAAGGGTTGGAGAATAAGAACGATTGCTGAGACAATTAGCGGAGTTAAAATATCGAAAACGAGAATTCCTAAAGCATACCAAATAATTTCTTCGACATATTGAAAGAGAATAAAAAGAAATAAAATTTCGAGAACTAAAGCTACTGAAATTAAAAAAGCAGTTTTTTTAGTTAAAACTGGCTTTATTAATTTTTTTTGGAAATAATCCGTTAAGAATTTTCCAGTCTCAAGAAGATATAGAACAAATAAGAAGATTAATGAAAGCCCAAATATTAGACCACTGGCTTCCTGAAAAACGTAAGGTAAGAGAGGATGATATTGGACAGAAACTCTAAATACAACCGGGCTCCAGACAAAAAGAGTAAGTAAGAATGCTAAAAAAAGAAGGATTCTTAAAAAAATAAGCTTATTTATCAAAAGCTTTTCCCCTTTTTCGGTTCGAAAATGGTCTAAAAAGCGGCCAATGTGGTATTCTTTTAATTGCCAAAGATAAAGCCAAAATAAAATGGCCTTGGTTTCGCGAATGAACCAAAGAACGGATAGGGTAAAAAACATAGTTTAAGACTGGATAAATTGAACTATAATTTCGGCTAATTCTTCCGGAGCCTCTCGATGGGGGCTATGTCTTGCTTTTGGAATGATTTTGAGTTCTGAACCTTTGATTTTTTCTTTGATATAATAGGCATCTTTTACTGGTAAAACATCATCTTTTTTTCCCCATAAAATTAAGGTTGGGATTTTGATTTTTTCTAAAATCATCTCTAAGGGTTCTTCTTTTCCTATTTTTTTCATCGTTTCTTTCATTATTCCGTCGGCAACGTAATAATCTCTTGTTCCAGCCAGTTTATATATTAATTTTTCAGCCAGGGGACGAAATATTTTAAAACCGGGTAAAGAAAAAACTTTTTTACCAAGATAGCTAATATAATAAAAAAGGTAGGTTTTGATACTCTTTCTTTGGATTATGGCCGGGGAAACTAAAATAAGCTTATCAATCTTCTCAGAAAAATTAGTGGCGAGCTTTACCGCCAGTCCTCCGCCGAAAGAATGGCCCAAAAGATTAAATTTTTCCCAATTTCTTTCTTTTACTTTTTGAAAAATCCAGCTTAGATAATCATCTCTTCCCCAAGGTTTTGGAGGAGAAATGGTCTTCCCAAACCCGGGAAGGTCAAGCACAAAAACTTCTACTCCCCGCTTTTCAAGTAATTCCTTGACTTTGTGCCATCTCCCAGAATTTGAACCCCAGCCATGCAAAATTAAAAGAGATTCTCTTTTCATTGAAAGTTGAAATGAGTCGATGAAGCTAAAGCTTCATCTCCACGCTTCGCTTTCTTAAAGAAAGCTTGCGTAATTGAAAATTCATCGAATTGTCTTAAAATTGAGATATTTCTGAAGATCTTCGGGAACAAAAATTTTCCCATCTTTTTGTTGGTAATTCTCAATAATGGCAATTAAAGTTCGGCCAATGGCAAAAGCGGTACCATTTAGGGCGTGAGTAATCGCAAGTTTCTTGGTTTTAAAATCTCGATAGCGAATGTTTAATCTTCTTGTCTGAAAATCGGTATCATTAAAGGTGGTATGGGTTTCTCGATAACGATTCTCAGAGGGTATCCAGGCTTCAATATCATAGGCAGCAGCTGCTGGAAAACCAAGGTCGCCAGTACATATTTGAATGACTCTGTAGGGAATTTTTAAAGACTGCATCAACTTTTCTTGGCAGGATAATAAAAATTGATGCTCTCGGCTGGATTTTTCTGGATGACAGATACTAAACATCTCAATTTTATCAAATTGATGGACCCGGAAAATCCCCTTGGTATCTTTACCATAAGCTCCAGCTTCTCGACGAAAACAAGTGGAGAAGCCAAGATATCTTTTCGGTAAGTCTTTCTCATCAAAAATTTCATCTGCATGCATGGCCGCAATTGGCTGTTCGGCGGTTCCCGCTAAATAGACATTATCTTTTTCAATAAAATATCTTTCCGACTTATCTTTTTCTGAAAGATGGCCTGACTTTTCCAACATTTCGGGTTTCAGCATTATTGGCGGAATAACGGGAATAAAGCCGTCCTTTATTAAGGTTTCGAAAGTAAAATTTATTAAAGAAAATTCAAGTAAAACTGCTTCCTTTTTTAAAATACCAAAACGAGTCCCGGAAATTTTAGCCGCTCGCTTCACATCAATTAAATCTAAATTCTCGGCGAGTTCTAAGTAATTTTTTGGCTGGAAATCAAATTTCGTCGGCTCTCCCCATTTCTTTAAAACAATGTTTTCTTTTCCATCTTTGCCCACTGGTACATCATCAAAAGGCAAATTAGGAATTTGGAGCATTAAATTATTAAATTCTCCTTCTGATTCTTTTAAGACTTTAGTCAATCTATCGCTATTTTCATCGAGCTCGCGCATCTCTAAAATCAGTTTTCGTTTTTCTTTCTCATCTTTTGTCCGAGAGATAATTTTTGAAGCTTGATTTTTCTGAGCCAGCATATCTTCTAAAGCCTGGAGAGTTTGGCGCCTTTTTTTATCGACTTCCAAAAGCAAATCAACATCAACTTTGATAT
>CAZWDF010000216.1:0-2796 GCA_964632335.1 uncultured Candidatus Saccharibacteria bacterium
GCGGTTCAAAGCCCTTAATCAGCAATGGCTGCCTTTTCGTCGTAAGATTGCGCCTTTCTATTTCTATTGATTTGCCATGATTTTGTGATCTTATGTGAATAATGCTTTGCGTGGTAATCTGAACCGAGGTTTGTGGAGGCAGACTAATTTGCCAATCAACAACTGGTTTCTGGCTAGTGGTGGAACAGTTGTATCAAAATCGGCCTGACCCCATGCGACACAAACAACAAGTCAATGCGCTTTGAAAAACAGCAAATCATCAAGGCGAGAGCCCGTTGTGATAGAATATCTATCGCTGGGAAGTCACAGGAATCGTAAAATGGATCTTCTTACATATTCTTCCAATTGGTCAATTTTACCCAGGGTTTGCAGGATATTTTCCAGCTTACTTCCACGGGCTATCGCGCTTTTCTCACCATAGAATTGCTCAATCGCCATAAAGGCCTCTTTTCTTAGTCTACCAGGCGGGTAAAGTGAGCACGCACACCTAAGTGGTATCTTATAGCTATGACACTCTGTGTCGCCAAAGAGGACCTCCATTGCAGTTATCAACTCGACGAACCTGTCAACGAGATTTGCTCTTTCATAGGAGGAATTAAAGTGAGAAAACGCAGTGAATACTGGCTGGCTTTTTTTCGCAGATGATATTCCAAAAACGATCGAAAAATTCTGTGAAATCTCGCAGGGTGTTATCGTCAAGTCTATAAGATCCACGACGATAGAACGTCGGGGGGCTCAGGCTCGCTAGATTTGGGCCCGACGAATACTTTCTCTACACCATTTTCCTGAACACGCCATTTGTGCTCTAATTGACGGCGTATGAATACGTCTCCACCTTGAAACAATCTCAGAATACCCTCTAACCGCTCGAAAAGATCATCTGCCTGTTCCTCAGGGTCTTGACCTCCCGGTACGTATATTTCCGTCTCAATGTAGAGGAGGGAAGGCGGATACTCAAGGTTATACAGTTCTTCTGCACTATGAGCATCAACCCATCCTAGGTCGGCAAGATATAGTTCAAAGTTAGGTGACCTATCAAACCGAAAAGGTCCGACTCGGATCGGAAGTTGTTTTGGGGTGACAAGATGAACTGTGCCATCTCCGCATTCGATATGCCAGTCGAATTCCAATCGAGCCCTGAATAAATACCTTTCGTTCATGATTGTTCATCACTTTGTGTAACCTTTGTTCCATTTTACATCACGAATTTGCGAAAAACAAGGGTGCAGAACTATTCTCCTCTACACGGCGTATGACTAGACACGCTCGAATATGGTTGCTGGTGCCATGGCACCGCCGGTGCAAAGTGTGACTAGGGCATATCTGGCCTGCCGGCGGATCAGCTCGTATATGGCGGTAACGCTCAAACGGCATCCCGAGTTGCCCACGGGATGGCCTAGAGCCAATGCTCCGCCGTTAACGTTCAGCTTTTCCATCGGGGCGTTGAGTTCCTTTGCCCAAGCTAAGGGTATAGGGGCAAATGCTTCGTTGACCTCAAAGATATCGATATCATCGATGGTCAGCCCCGCTTTCTTAAGCACCTTTGGCGTTGCATAGATCGGACCGGTCAGCATCAAAATCGGATCGCACCCTACGACGGCGTTGGCCCTTATACAGGCCAGCGGCGTCACATTCAGCTCTTTGATCTTCTCCTCGCACATCAGTACCACAGCCGAGGCGCCGTCCGTAACCGGGCTGGAAGTGCCTGCTGTAATCCATTCGGTGCCTAACGCCGGCTTAAGGGTTGCCAGCTTTTCCAAACTCGTATCGGGCCGGATGGTTTCATCCGCTTCCACGATGATCTTGTTTCCATCCTTATCCAGTCCTTTGGTCGGCAGGAGCTCTTTCTTGAAATATCCATTCACTGTTGCCTTATGGGCTTTGGCATGACTAGCGACGGCGAATTCCTCACACTCCAGTCTTGTGATAGCCCACTTCTCTGCGATGGCCTGTGCAGCCTGGGCCTGATTATAAAACACGCCGCCTCTGAGTCTCTTCATGTAGAACTCTCCCCAGGGTTGTCCCTGAGGTCGACCATCCGGTAAGGTGCCGCCGGTATCCGAATTGATAGGATACTTGCTCATCAGTTCAATGCCGCTGGCTATGACCACATCGAGAGTATTTGAAGCAACCATGCCGTAGGCCATCTGAATGGCCGTTAGGGAGCTACCGCATTGCCGGTTAACTGAGGTGCCCGGAACCGTATCTGGTAGTTTAGAAGCGAATACACCCATTCGGCCCAAAGTGAAGCCTTGTTCGCCGACCTGGTAAACCGTCCCATTGATAACATCCTCTACCAGGCCGGGGTCTATATCTGCGCGTCGTACTGCTTCATCCAGCACATGACCTAGCAATTCTGCGGGTATCCACTCCCTGAGATACCCATTTCGTTTTCCTACCGGTGTCCTCACTGCGCTAGCCACATACACTTCTCTCATTCAGAAACCTCCTTGCCGCCTGAATATCCTAGCGGCCTTATTTTTTGTAGGCATCGATTATCTTCTCGCGACTTGTCAGGGTATCCCCCGGCCGAACTGGTATGAAGATCTCAAAGTCATCCTGTGCACATCTTCCCCTATTTCGCTCACTGACGCTTCTTCTTCTATGGGAGAGAGAGCGCCGAGTTCCATGTTGGTGAGCACGGCCTTGATGACCCGTCTCATAATCTTGCCGCTTCAGGTCGGCATGACGCCATGTTTCCTCCGGGGTCTTTCTTCAGCCTTGTCCAGCGACATTTCCAGGGCTTCGATTAGTCTGGGGCGAGTGTCGGCCGGGTCAATGACATCATCAACATGC
>CAZWDF010000217.1:0-2784 GCA_964632335.1 uncultured Candidatus Saccharibacteria bacterium
CTTTCTTTCTTTCTTTCGCGTCTATTATTGCCAAAATTGTAACCATTAAGCTTGACGCAATACTTAAAATAAAAAACTCCATACTATTCTCCTTTATTACCGTAATATTCCGTGATTTCAATTAACCACGGGTGATTTTTATCTACAGTTCCAGTTCCATTAAGTAAATACTCTATAAGCATTGCCTGAACTGGTCTATCTCCGTACTTACGCATTATACTACGTTTCATCATTTTAGCGACAAGTTTAAATAAAAAGCTTTTATTACCTCTCTGCTCCATCCTGATCATTGCCATGTAGTGAAGTAAACTAACACTACTAGTTAGTGAGTCTAATATCCTAGCTGAAGCCCAAGCTACTGCATTACCTAAGGTTCTTTCAAATCCAGACAGTGACTGGTAGATGTAGCGATATTGTCTACGATGTGTGAAGAACGTATTAAAAAGTTCTGGATATTGTTTAGTTATCTTACGAGAAGTCTCTTTCTTAACTACAATACGGTACAGAAAAGAAGCCCAAGGCTTGATCTTACGATAAAACGGAAGTTTATTAGGTTTCTCGTAGCTAGGTATGTCGCAGAAATAAGGTGATTGGATAACAATCCTAACTGCACTGTAAATATCTAACATAGCAATACCAATAATCTCATCGTGAGAAACTGGAACCATTCCTTCTTTAAATCTGTATGGTTCTGGATGTCTGGAGTAAAGTCCATGAAAACCCCATACATTACACTGGTTAATAGCATTGATGTGTTTACCATATGCCTTGTCGTTCATGGTCCGAAGCGTTTCGTTAATAGCCGTGTAGATCCAAGCGTTGTTGGTTGGAAAGTTGTCTTCTGGCTTGATTGGCTTTGTATGTACGCGACCAAGATCGTCGAAATAGCTATTCATAAACACACCTCAAAGAATAAGTTACTGTATATTTACCGTCAGTGAACTTAAGATAGTCTTCAGACGGATCTGTATTGTTGATATCTTTAACTACAATTGTTTGTGTAGTTCCTGCCTTAGAACCACGCTTCCAATCAATCGTCTCTGTAAACATACCGTGAGAGTTGTCTTTTAACTCTGCTTTATATGTTCTATTGTTATCAGCCGCACATGTGAGAGTTGACGCAAACAGTGGTTGGAGAAATAACATACACAGAAAGAAAAGCAACAATCCCATGATGATATTTGAAATAACCTTAGACATAACAAACTCCTTTCTTATGTAGTAGGACACAACTAGATTTAGTTAATGGTTTTTCTGTATTAGAATCTACAAAGCTATTGTATTTATATGGATTATAGTACGCAACTGGATTGAAGCCAATTTCCAGCGAGTAATCCGCTTTCTTATCCCAAAACCCCATCACTCCTGCATGTACGTTCTTACGCTTCTCTTTAAGAACACGTTGACGTCCAGCCTCAGAGACTTTAAAGACAGCGTCAACCAATAGGATCTCGTCTACATGAGCTATGACAAGCTTGGTTTTCCAGTCTTTAACTGAGTAGCATTTTTTGTGAAGATTTCTGTAGACAAACACTTTAATCATAATCACCTCTACCTTATCCTACAGTGTAAAAGGTTTTATGTAAAGAACTATTTAAAGTGTTTTTGTAGATCATTCATTACATAGGCTTGCTGAGCAAATCCTACAAAAGAAGCATATGTTAGACCATATTCAATTAGGTTCTGATCTTCTAAGAATCGGTACATGTTTTGCAGGTGCTGCATGATGATTTCTGGTTCAGCATCTTCTATCTTTTTAGTTTTTAGATAGGCTTTTAGAGCTATGGTTACTTTATTCTTATATTGTGTTTTCTGTTCGGGTGTCATTTTACAACCTTAGGTTTAATTATCTTCTCGTTCTTATCGTAGAAACTCATTTTAATACTCCCATTCTCTAGGATCTCCATGTTGTAGAATTTAATTCTCTTTTGATCTTTAGCTTTAAAAAGTCCTTGCAAGACTTCTTCTGCGTCAAAGTATTGACCATGTTCATCTTCTTTAAGTTTAACTATCATAGATCTCCTAAAAATTCAAACTCAAGTACCGCCAGCAAAGTGCTCACTTGATTAGCAGTAAAACCAACTCTTAACCATTCTCCGTCTTTAAAAACTTCCATAATCTGCAATCCTTTCTCTTTAGGATACCAGATCTGTAGATTACCAAGTTCAGATAAATAATATCCAGCTTTCATAGACTATCTTCCGTTTAATATTTTAGCTTCTAGCTTTACAATCCAATCTTTAGCTTTCCTAAGATCTTTTAATAACTTAATCTGAGAATATGGATTCCATTGCTCAGGATTTCCAAAATTCAAACTTCCAGCTCGCTCGTCTGGGTCTGTAGTGTCTTCATTCTCTGTATTAAACATAAGCTTACCGTCTCTAAGCTCTACATAGCAGTCGCAACTATCGTCTAGGTTAGTGATAGCTCCACCGTCTAGGAGATATTTAAATATCTCGCCTTGGGTTTCAAACTTACCGTTTTTCATATAGATAAAACTCCCATCTGTAACCAGCTAGTTCAATGAAAAATCCTTGGTATCCGTTAGGAAACGACGTAGGCTGGAAAGCCAACATAAACCACATCTCGTCTTTGCCTTTAAATTTAATTTTCATATATTTATCTTACAACAGACCAGAGTAATTGTCTAACTCTTTCTCGTGTAACTCCAATTTCTACACCAATTTCGTTAATCTCCATTCCCTCTATATATAACCTAGCTGCGTCTCTTTTCATTATAGCAGTGATACGACGTTTGTATAACATCTCTTTTACGTGATTACG
>CAZWDF010000218.1:0-2783 GCA_964632335.1 uncultured Candidatus Saccharibacteria bacterium
TTTTTATTTCTGCTGGTTTTATCTTGGTTGGTTTATGAATGTTTTTTATCTGTTGTTCAGATATTATAAAGGGTCTTGGTTTCATTTTTTTTAATTCAGAAAGTATGTTTTCTGGGTCTTCTAGAATTGATTGAAGCGCATTCTTCGATATTTGGAAACCGTTCTGAAGGAATAGTCTAATAACTTCTTCTTCGTTCATCGGATGAATTACCCCCAAATTAAATCATCAATCCTGATTTTAGGATTTCTTTCATTTTATCCTTTATTTTTGATGAAACGTTCATGTTTATTTCTCGTGTTCTTCCATACCTTCCCAATGAAATTAACCTGGCGTTTATTATTCCCATCATGTCAAGTTCTGATATGAGGTCAGAAACCCTTCTTTGTGTTAATGGGTGCAAAGCACATTGTTTGCACGTTTCTTCATAAATGTTGTATATGTCCCCTGTCTGCATGTCTTTCTGTCCTTTTTCTTCTAGTTCTATAACAGACCAAAGGAGCGATTTGGTTTGCTTAGGTAATGATTTTATGGATTCCATTATCCTATCATAGTCTATTTTTTCCAGAGCAAAATCAACGTGTTGTTCGGATATTTTTGAATCATTCTGTCTTTCGGCGATTTCACCAGCAACTCTGAGAAGGTCCAGCGCGCGTCTGGCGTCGCCGTGCTCTTGAGCAGCTAAAGCAGCACATTTAGGTATAACTTCCCCAGAGATGATACCTGGGCTCAACCCCAATTCAGTCCTCTGTTTTAGTATATCTTGCAATTCGATGGCATTATAGGGTGGGAAAAGTATCTCTTCCTCGCTTAAAGAACTCTTAACACGCGGGTCTAAAATATCAATAAAATGTAAGTCGTTTGTTATACCGATTATAGAAACTTTTGATTTTTTAAGTTCTTGATTGATTCTGGTTAAATTGTAAAGGAACTCATCACCCATTTTATTAACTAAAGCGTCTATTTCGTCCAGTATAATGATAACAACCCAACTGGTCGAATCTAAAACTGAAAAAAATGTTCTATAAACATGTTCTGTTGGTAAACCTGTTATCGGAACTTCTTGACCCAATATTCTTGAAAGTTCTGCGAGAAGCCTGTATTCTGTGTCAGCAGTTTTTTTCATTTTACAGTTGATGTAGATAACTTTAACTTGATTTGTACCTTGGTTGGACATTTTTTCCAGTTCACTGCCGACATATCTCGTTACGAGTGTTTTGCCGGTTCCAGTCATGCCGTAAATAAAAATATTTGATGGTCTTCCGCCCTTTAATGATGGCGCTAAAATAGAAGCCAGTGTGTTTATTTCTTTATCCCTATGAGGAATTGTATTTGGCGCAAAGTGGGATGTTAACGCATTTCTGTCTTTAAAAATTAGGGTTTTTTTCTCGATAAATTCTTGGAAGATTGTTTGAATTGAACGTACCATAGTCTAATTTTATTCCTATTGAAATAAAGCCTTTTCTCTTGGAAAATATATAAACCCCCACCCCATCGTTTCCGATGAAATAAACCTCATTTAAATTTAAAGATATAACAGTGTTATATTAATATATGTTTTTTCTTCTTTCCTCTTGTTTTTCTAAAGGAAATGAACGGGTCGGTTACTCTATTAAATTAAGAATCTTTCCACTTACAGAATCATTAACAATATTAATTAAACCAAAATAACCCTCTGGAAACCTACCAGAATTAATAATAAACGTTTTTTTAACACGATCTGTTACACGTGCTTCATGTATGTGTGCGGATACAGCAACAAGTGGCTCATGTGACTCTATAAATTCTCTGACAGCATTTGAACCGACATGCAAACCCGATTGTATCATATCAACTCTTGTTCCGCTTGGTGGGTTATGCGTTACTTGAATCTTATATTTTGTATTTTTTACTTCATTCCATGAATTTTTTAAACCCAATTTCATTTCCTCTTCTGTCGGTTCGATATTTGTTTCAAACGGTGTTTTTGCACCGCCATATCCATAAAACCCAAAATCTTCAATAATCTTCCCCCTGCCATGAATAGATATTCCCTCTTCTTCGAAAATTTTTATAATGCCTTTAGTGTCTATGTTACCAGGTACTGCTAAAACCGGTTTTTTTAACGTTTTAAGTTCTTTAACGATTAACTTTGCTACATCCTCTTGTGTAAAACCACGCGGCACATTATTGTCAGTAAAATCACCAGGGCAAACAACAACATCAAAATCTAATTCTTTTATTTTATCAAAATAAGTAAACAAATTCTCAACATCACCATGAACATCTGAAATTACGATAATATTCATAAAAACACCCATCTTAAACTTTTCCATTTTTTGATATATCTTTTTATTATTAAACAATTATTATAAATTCAACAACATAAAACAATATTGATTACTATGACAATGGGAATTTTGGTCAAAAACATAATGACAAAACCAGTTATTCAAGTAAATTATAACAAGACCGTTCAAGAAGCAGCGAAAATAATGGTAAAACACAGAGTAGGATCGATAATAGTAGTAAAAAATAATAACCCGATAGGTATCATAACAGAGACAGACGTAAACAAAAAAATAGTGGCACCAGGAAAAGACCCGAAAAAAGTTACGGCCGAAAAGATAATGTCAACCCCAGTCGTTTTTTCAAGCCCAAATGATGATGTAATAACTACTGTCGAAAAAATGAAAAAATACAGAATAAAAAGAATACCGGTAGTTGACAAAGGTAAGATAGTTGGTATCGTCACAGACACAGATATAGCAAGAGCATCTCCTGACATGTTGGATATACTCAATTT
>CAZWDF010000219.1:0-2782 GCA_964632335.1 uncultured Candidatus Saccharibacteria bacterium
CGTCGTCCGCCCCCGGGTCGCGGTGTGCCCCAAAGTTGTTTTGCGAGTTCCCGACCGTGATCCCCGCGACCGTCGCGTCGGCGATGAGGGTCCCGCTCCCCTGGGCGGCGAACGCCCGGGCCGAGACTTCCTCCCACTCGACGGGCTTCCCGTCGACCAAGACCCCTGTTCCTCCGCCGATCCCCCGCACCGCCCGGATGACGGTGCACAGACTCGCCTCCCCTTCGATCGCGTCCACGAGATAGGGCGGGGTGACGACTTGGGTTTCCGAGACCGCCCCCTTCGTCGCCGTCCGCGTGAGGTTGCCGCTGAAGACATACCCCACGCCGTCAGGCATGGTCTTCCAGTGAGACGTCGACCGGCGGATGTCCCAGGGCTTGGCGACGTGGATCTCCGACGTCCCCTCGACCTTCGTTTTGAAGTTCCAAGCCCGGCAGACGAGCGTATCCGGGTAGTCCGAACAGTTCCTGACCCGGAACCGCTGCGACGAACCGGCGTCTGCCCCGCCCGCCCCCGGTCGCACCCAGTCGATCGCCGATCGCGTCAAAAGATTGCCCTCACGGTGTCGGTCCCTATGCCCCCACGTTCCTTAGTCCCTTTGTCGCTTCGTGTCCCTGTTTTCTGCGTTTCTGCGTTTCTGTGTTTTATCTCGCATACCCCGCCCGGATCACGGTTCCGGGTTTGTCCCCGCCGACGTACTCCACCGCCGTCACCGGCGACTGAATGGTCTTCGCGTCCCCCCCCTCCTCGATGACGGTGAGTATCTGCCCAACCAGGACTGAGTAGGGAAACAACCCCTTGAGGGTCAGCTCGGCCCGGAACCGGGGGTAGAAGTACCGGCTGATCGCTCCCGCCATGACCAACTTGAGCCGGTCGGCGTCGTTGCGCAGGATGAGAATGTCCCCCGGCGGTGTCCTCCTCAGATTCCCATTCTCAACCCCAAAGACCGTCCCCGGCGTGGCGAACCACAGCTCGGCGTTTTCGTCGATGATGTCGATCGTCCCGTCTTGCGGTCTCACCCCGCCCCCGCGCTCAAACCGCAGTTCCAGACGCTGATCGGTGTGAAACGCGATGGTGACCTTGGCTTGTTTCCAGTCATACCGAGGTTCTTTCGCCGTGTCCGCCTGGATCTCCGGCGGAATCGCCTCCATGTACCCCGACCCTAACAGATGGTTGGGTCGTGCGTTGATGAGCACTCCCCAGTCGCTGGGCAAGGCGCCGACGGCCATCCCGGCGGTGTCCGCGGCGACGTATTGCCCGCCCCCCGGCCCCGCGATCGAAGCCTCGGGATCCCACAACCATGCCTGCGGGGCGATGAACTCCGCCTCCCCTGCGAAGCCGGTGTGGTCCTGCGGCGGGTCGACGCTGTAATCAAAGTTCTGACGGAATGGGAGCGTTGAGAGCGTTTTCCGCTGCGGATTCTGAAACTCACAGATAAGGCCGGTCCCGATCAGGTTCCCATTGTAATCCTGTCGCGGCGAAGCCCACCCATCGGCGTGGTTCCAGTCGGCCCGAGCCCCAATCGCCTGAAAGACCGGCCTGAACTTGTCCGCGTCCCGCGCCTTGTCATGCGCCTCCGCGTCGTCGTCCTCATTCCCCGTCCCGACTCGATAGGCCGATTCGAGGGCGTCGCTCCAGAGTTTGACCAGGCTGGGATAGTCGTTGACCGACCCGATCCCGTCCGCCTCCAACGTCGTGCAACACACTAACCGCTGCCCGAGCACCCGCACCCGCCCCACGGTGTGTTCACCACTTTTGGCGATCTTCGTCGCCACCACGTCTTTCGCCGTCGCCGCCCGGATCTCGATGTGATTCGGGTTGGTGGGCAGGCTGAATCCCGCAAAACTCTGTTCGCGGGCGGAGAGGGCGAAGACGACAACCTGGAACCCGTACCGCTCCGCCGGGTCCCCTTCGTTGCCGAGCTCCTCGACTTTGAAGTCGATTCCGTACTTCGGATTGATGATCCGCCGTAAGATCGAGAGCAGACTTTCGCTCGCGTGGAACGGGATCATCCCTCCGATCCCCTTGAGGATTTCGCTCTGCCCTCCCAGGGTCCACGCCGGCCCTTCCACCGCGGATCCGTCCGCAAACCGTTTCAGGAAGTACAACACGAGGCGCCAGGCATCCCAGCGGTCCGTCCCCCCGAACCAATCGGGTTTCCCGAAGATCGGGTTGTCGTACATATTCCCGACGAGCATGTTGCGTTCGTCGCGGGCATTCGCGCTCGGCACCCAGTCCAGGGTGACCTCGCGCATCCCCGCGGGGACGCCCTCCTGCGGTTCCTCCAGCGGATCGCCGTCTTTGTCTCTGATGACCGCCCGCACCCAGACCGACTGACTCACGTCGATGTTCTCAAGGTACTGCGCCGGTTCGTAGGCCACGAAGTTCTGTACCCCGCTCGGGTACCCGACATCTTCGATTTTCGCTTCGCCTTTCGGTTGGCGTACTTCGGTCCCGACCCGCCCCACCCAGACGGTCTGAGAACCCGTCTCCGTGATGAACTTCACCCTCACCCAATGATCGGTCAGATTGACGGCGGCGCTGCCGAGTCCAGGAGGCGCGACGAAGTCCGCCCCGTATTGCTGCTTGATATGACCGTATTCCCGATGAAATTCGCAAGTTCCCACTTCCTGCCCGGCGCAGGCCGCGACGGCGCGGTCGAACTTGAGGCTCGGGTCGATGGACCACTTGTCGGTCCACAGGCGCTTTGTTTCGATCAGCGGCACCCCCGCGATCCGAATCGCCGTCAGTTCCTTCTCCCCGATGATCGTTACCGCCATGC
>CAZWDF010000220.1:0-2780 GCA_964632335.1 uncultured Candidatus Saccharibacteria bacterium
GGCAACTGCGGCAAGTGCGCCGCATCCTGGCATCCCGAGCGTGATCTTGACCGTGAGCAACAACATCCAAGGAGTCCAGTAATGGCCGTCACCGTCAAAGTCCTCGTTCCGCCCCTGCAAATGCAGGCCGCGCAGACCACGCAGTACACCGCCACCAACGTGCGCACGATCATCGACAAGGCGACGGTGACCAACACGGACACCTCCAACCGCACGTTCTCGGTGAACCTCGTCACAAGCGGCGGGTCTGCGGGGAACGCGAACCTCGTGATCGACACGAAGACCGTTGTGCCCGATGAGACGTACCTGTGCCCCGAACTTGTGGGCCAGGTGCTGGAGCCGGGCTCGTTCATCTCGACCATCGCCAGCAGCGCCACGGCGCTCACGCTGCGCATCAGCGGACGGGAGATTTCCTGATGGAAGGCGCAAAGAAGCCCGTGATCGTCTTGGGCGGGTTCAACGGCCTGGAGTCCGAGGACGAGCCGTTCATCACCGCCGCCGAGAACCGCAGCAACACGCAGATGGTGATTCGCGACTGGATGCTCGGCCCGGAGAAGCCCACCAACGTGCGCGGGGCGAACAAACCCTACTGGATGGCGCTGGGCAAGGCCATGCAGGTCAGCGAGACTGAGGCGCGCAGGCGTCGCTGCTCGAACTGCGAATACTACGACAACACCCCCGAGACGCAGGGCAAGATGGACGCGATCCCGTGGAACGCTTGGGACGTTGAGGCTGGGTTCCGCGGCTACTGCACGAAGTTCGACTTCGTGTGCCACGACCTGCGCTCGTGCCAGGCTTGGGAGGAGCGGGAGTTTGAGGATGAGGACTGATGGTGCTATGATCGCCGCCGCTGAGACTGTCGGCCTCCAGCAGCCACCGGGAGGTGCGATGCTGCGTGAGAACCTCGTGCAAGTGCTCCAACTGCCCAAGCCGGCGGTTGATTGGCTGTGCTCGCTCTACGAGGTGATCCAGATTTTCGACGACTACGCCGATGGCGACGAGGTGCAGCGAGAGCGGCTGAACGCGCTGATCTGGGATGCCCTCGTGGCGATGCCCAGCAACTCGTTCTTCGTGGCCAACGCACCCGCGCTCCTGCCGGTGCTCGCCGTCCAGATCCTCAAGTGGCAGGGCGCAGACGCCCGCGAGCGTGAGGGTCAGCCCAGCGAGATGGCGTTCGCCTGGCGCGCGGGGTACTACGATGTCGTGCTCGCAGCGGTCGCCGCCTGCCACGGTGCCGATGTGGCCCACCACGCAGCGCCGCTGGTGCTGCAACTGTACGGGGAGCGGTACGCGGATTACATGAAGGAGTTCGACCATGCCTGAACCGACAACGGCAATGGTGGCGGGGAGTTCGCTCCTCAGCAGCGCCGTCTCCTCCCGCGCCGCAGGCAAAGCCGCAGGCCAGCAGGCCGACGCAGCGCAGGCCGGCATCGAGGAGCAGCGCCGGCAGTTCGACAAGCTCCAAGAACTCCTCGCCCCCTACGTCCAGGCCGGCACGCCCGCGCTCCAGGCGCAGCAGGCTCTGCTCGGGCTCGGTGGCCCCGAGGCGCAGCAGCAGGCCATCGCTGGGCTCGAAGGCTCCCCCATGTTCCAGGCGCTCGCGCGCCAGGGCGAGGAGGCCATGCTCCAGCAGGCCAGCGCCACGGGCGGGCTGCGAGGTGGGAACCTACAGGGCGCGCTGGCGCAGTTTCGGCCGCAGATGCTCGCGCAGGCCATCGAGGATCAGTACAGCAGGCTCGGCGGCATGACGGCGCTCGGGCAGCAGTCCGCGACCGGCGTCGGCACGGCGGGTATGCAGTCGGCGGGCCAGATCGCCGGGCTGCTCGGTCAGCAGGGTGCGGCTCGGGCCGGGGGTACGCTGGGGCGTGCGGCTCCGTTTGCGCGGCTGTTCAACCTGCCGGCGCAGTTTTACGGGATGCAACTCGGGGCCGGGAAGCCGCCCAACATGTTCGGTGGCGGTGCGCCGACAGGTGGCAGCGGTATGCCTGCTGCATCGCCTGGATTGTATGGCGCTCCGAGCGGCATGACCCTTTCCGACCGCCGCCTCAAGCGCGACATCCAGCGCCTCAGCACGCGTCGCGATGGCCTCGGGGTCTACTCGTTCCGGTATCTCTGGAGCGACGACACGCATGTCGGGTTCATGGCTCAAGAGGTCCGCGAGGTCTACCCGCACGCGATCAGCGATGCGCATGGGTTCCTGACGGTCAATTACTCGGCCATCCCGGGGGTCTGACATGGTTGCACCCATCGACTACTCGCTGCCGGGCGTTCAGTCGCCCTTTCAGGCGCTCCAGCAGGGGATGCAGTTCGGCGCTGGGCTGGCGCAGGCTCAGGCGCAGCGGCAGGCGGCAGAGCAGCAGGGGATGCTGGCGATGGCCCAGCGCCAGGTGGCAGAGGCAAAGGCCATCGCAGATCAGCGCGCGGCCGAGGAGGCGCGACTTCGAACCGAGCGTTACAGCCAGTTTGTCGAGTCGTTCCTTGCAAAGCCCCCCGAGCAACGAACGATGGCAGACCTCGAGCCTCTGACGGCGCTCGCGCCGAACAAGGACGCGCTAGACCGAGCCAAGGAACTGATGTCGAGTTTCTCGGCCGAGCGGCAGGGGACGGTGAAGCGAACCTATGGCCGCCTCTTGGCTGCGCTGGAGTTCGACCCCGCGCGAGCCGAATCCATGATCAACCTCGAAATCGAGGCGCAGCGCGATCCGGTTCAGAAGAAGGCGCTACAGGATTCCCTGGAAGTGCTGCGGACTGTCGGGGCGCGTGCTGCCGCCGACACGCTG
>CAZWDF010000221.1:0-2778 GCA_964632335.1 uncultured Candidatus Saccharibacteria bacterium
GGATTCCCGATTACAAAAAACTGGCGAGGATTATCAGATACAAAATTTGCCGTCCCGCCAAAAGAGATAATCGAATTAAAAAGAAGGCCACCAAAACAAGTTAAAAGATTAGAAAATAGAAAATTTTTTGAAGCCTTAAATAAATGGTTAAAATTACAGAGAAAAAATCGCTTGGCTTGAAAAAGAAATTAGATTATGAGCCCGAAGGGAAAACATCCCGTCCATATTAAAATGAGACATTAAAAATTGGTTTTAGCGTCGGTTACCTTACAGTCGGTTGTAAATTCACCCAGTTAAACCCCCTGTTAAATCTTTTAACAGGGGAATTCCGCCTTCGGCGGAATTGTTTAACAGGGTAAATAAAAAACTTATTGTTATTTTGGGACCGACAGCTTCGGGAAAATCAGAGTTGACAATTAAGTTAGCCAAAAAATTTAATGGCGAGACTATTTCTGCTGATTCAAGACAGGCATATAAAGGAATGGATATCGGAACTGGGAAAATCACTAAAAAAGAGATGAAAAGTATCCCCCATTATCTTTTAGATGTTGCCTCTCCAAAAAGAAGATTTACGGTAGTTCAATATCGAAAATTAGCGTTGAAAGCAATAAATAAAATTTTCGAGAAAGGGAAGGCCCCCATTCTCTGCGGCGGAACTGGATTTTATATTCAGGCAGTGGTTGATGGAATAGTGATTCCCCAGATAAAACCAGATTGGAAATTGAGAAAAAAATTGGAGAAAAAGTCAGTTGAAGAACTTTATAAAATTTTAAAAAAACTTGACCCAAAAAGAGCTAAAACAATTGAAAAAGAAAATCGAAGAAGATTAATCAGGGCTTTGGAAATTGTAATAAAAACAAAAAAGCCGGTTCCGGGTCTAAAGAAAAATCCTCTACCCTATCCGGTTTTAATGCTGGGTATTAAAAAAGAAAAAAAAGAGTTGAAAAAATTAATAAAAAAGAGGTTTTTAAAATGGTTAAAGCAGGGATTAATCAAGGAAGTAAAAAATTTGAGAAAATCTGGTCTCTCTTGGAAAAAAATTGAAGATTTTGGAATTCATTATCGGATAATAGCCAAGTATTTACAAAAAAAAATAAACTATCAAGAAATGATAGAAAATTCTTTAAAAGAACTTCAAAATTATGCCAAAAGACAAATGACATGGTTCAAACGAGACGAAAGAATTCATTGGGTAAAAAATCAAAAAGAAGCAGAAAAATTAATAAAAGAATTTTTGAAATAAATAAAGGGGAGAACTAACACATGTCCCCCCCCCTTTTTTTGGCCCCTAACGGGGCTTAATCAGGTTGACGACCTCGAGAGGTCGGATAATCGATACACTCGAGGTCTCGACTGAGAAGATTGATCAAACGATCAGCCCCATCAACCTTCACCCATAGAGAGGTATCTCCCCTCCGTGGTCGAGACTCGGTGACCGCGCGCACTACGCGGTTACCAGAGTACATCATTACAATACTCCAATTCATTCTCACCTCCTTTCAACTGACATCATACCACTATCTGTAATGCCAGATATTGGAAACAGGAACAAAAAGCTGAATTCCTTCCGCCGTTTCTACAAAAACGGCTTGAAATCCAACTATCAGGATATTCCCCATTCTTATTCCACCCTCCTTTTTGTTAGAGATTATACTATTTTTTTATTTTTTTTCAATTGGTTTCCGCGAATTACCCTTTAACCCTCGACCCTGACAACGAACGCAGATGTCTAAAGGATTCGTCTGAGTAAGTCGATTCGGACAATTAAAAGTCCTACAGCGTTCTCCAGGGGGATACAATTTTACCCCTCCCCCTCTGCTTTGGCTACCTTTTTCCTCATCATTGACCGAACCTCCCTCATCTAATAACTCGAATAACTCAATTCGGCGCACTTCTTCTCACCTCCTTTTTTAAGCTTTTTTTTCTTCTTGTCTGATGTAAAACCGCCTTTATGACGCCTTAAATGATTTGAGTCAATTGAGGATCGAACTCTCCTGACTCCGATTCCGAAGACATTAAAAAGAAATAGGAACGGGTATTCGGCACTCTTTTTATCTCTGTAATCTCTATCTTCCTTTCTTTATATAAGGTCAAACTTGAAAGAAAATTAATCAATCTCTCCCGAATCAGCTTTAGTTCTTTTCTCCCGACTGGAAGGGAAATATCTTGCCCACCATCTTGCTCTGTTATCTTTACTCTCAATTTTTCCTCCTTTCTTTCGCACCCTTTTTATTTATTTGTAAAGGTGCTATTTTTAAATTATTATACTATTCTATTTAGTTTTTGTCAATTCTTTACTCAAAATATCTTTGACTATCTGGGGATTAGCTTTTCCTTTGGTTTGAGCCATTATTTTTCCAATTAAGAATTGAAAGGCGTTTTCTTTTCCTTTTTTATAATCTTTGACTGCTTTTTGATTTTTTGAAATTATTTCTTTGACAATTTTTTCGATTTCAATTTCATCAGTAATTTGAATTAGCCCTTGTTCTTCAATAATATGCGAAGGGTCAGCTCCGGTTTTAAACATTCCAGACAAAACCTGTTTAGCGATTTTGCTCGAGATTTTTCCGTCGTGGATTAAAGTGATAAATTGAGCGAAATCTTCAGGAGTAATTAGAAAATCCTCACCAGAAACCTGAGCTCCTTTCAATAATCCCTGTAAATCAGTAATTAAATAATTTGTTGCTAATTTGATTAATTCAAAGAGTTTTTCTCGAGGAAGACGAGGGCCGAATTCACTAACCACTTTTTCGAAATATTCACCTAAATTTTTGTTGG
>CAZWDF010000222.1:0-2769 GCA_964632335.1 uncultured Candidatus Saccharibacteria bacterium
AAGGATTTTCAGCAGGGTTGTTGACAAAACGATTCAGTCTCTCAAGAAAAACCTCCTCGACAATACGGATATGAATGGTCGGCTTACCATTGAAGCGGTGAACGCACGTTTCAATCAGCCCAGCATTTCTCAGTATATCCAATATTCGATCAGCCTGTCTCGCCCCCATGCGCGTTCGTTCCCACCATTCCTGGCGAGAGATAACAAGCCACAGTTTGTCTTC
The DNA here is from genome assembly GCA_964632335.1 of uncultured Candidatus Saccharibacteria bacterium. Classification (GTDB taxonomy): domain Bacteria; phylum Patescibacteriota; class Minisyncoccia; order Minisyncoccales; family CAZWDF01; genus CAZWDF01. Next base: position 224 of record CAZWDF010000222.1, read on the forward strand.
CTTCTTTACTCGTAGCTTAGTCCTGCCCGTCTTTTTGTCCGGCAAATACCAGTACATGATTTCTGATAGGGCAAGGCCAGCCAATGGATCGCCCCCAGCAACATCAACATATATACACTTGAAGTCAATGATGTCGCGGCTTTTCTCCTCCCACACAAGGTAGGATGCGAAACTGGTGTAGGTCTGCTCAGTCACCCTACACCTCACACAACCGGGTCACATCGTCAACCTTGAGGACCGCCAAGGTCATTTGCATGATCGGGTCAGCCCTAAGACAATGAAGAGCTAGGTCGCGTCTGCGCCTCTGCGATCTTGTTTTTGCTTCCGATGTTGCGATCTCTATATTCTGCACCATAATGGCGAGCGCCAAAGCAAGATGACCAGGCGTTGTATCTCGCGCGTGTTCTGGAGGAGCTATCTGTTCAGCGAGACGCATAAGGTAGTCAGTTCTAATCGCCTTGTTTTTCACCGCCGATTTCACAACCGGGGTTATATTCTCTGCCGGAAATAAGTCAAATTGCTGTTGCATACCCATCTCTAAGAATGGCCCGCCAGTGTCACTGCACACCAGCGGGCGGCTGCGACTCTAGGCACTCGCCCCGACCATCAGGGCGATGACCAACGTGAAGAAAAAAGCAGCGAGCAAGAACAGCATGGTTACGCCTCCTCCGTGATTTTCTCTGCAAAGGCGGGCGGGACTCTGATCTTCCCCGCCTCGCCCGTATCCACCAGTGGACACCATCGCGGCGTGTCGTCCGGCTCCAAGACTTCGTGGCGCTCGACCTTTGCCAAATGCTTGATCTTTACGGGTATCCGACTGTTGGCTGGCATCCACCAGCCTGCCGGGTCTGGTTCATGGGTGAGGCAAGGAAAATCATCCGTTTGCACGAAAGATTCTTCGTCATCATGGGCGACGATCCCGTACACGACTCGATAGTACACGAACGGGTGAAACGCCTCAGCCTCCAGCCCCTTGCGCCTTTTCTCAAGCGCCTCCTCTTGTGAAGCGAACTGCGTATCGGCTTCCTCAATGGTGTGCAATAGTTCGCTGTCTGGTATATTCCACTGGTGGTCGCCTAGAAAATTGTATGGGCCTTGCAGATCTTCCCGCGTCTTTGCAGTGCGCGCCCGCTCGATCATGTCGGCGTACTCCGCCAAGAATGCCTCGCGCCTAGCTTGCTCAATCGCCTTTTGCTCATCCCGATACGCTTGTTCCCTTGCCCTGGCTTGTTTGAATGCCTCGGCGATCTCCGGGATGGAGTCAATCCCATACTTGCAGGCTTGCTCAAAGTATTCGTCAGTTCTGCGAAAGTCGCACTCAGGCAAGTCTCTCAGAAGTGTCTCCCGTAACTGCGACTTGTGTTGTGTCTGGGCCTCAATTGTCGTATCCACCTGAATGATCCAGTCATGGATGTTCTTTTCGGAGCCGTAGTCGGGATTGGAATATCCGCTTATATTCCGAAAGTCCTTGACGTATCCCCGGTAGGTCAGCTTGGCGCAGGGGGTGTGATAACCGTTGTCGGCAAACGTATATTCCGCCTGCAATTCTGCCAGCAGGTTGGCCCCCAAGTTTGACTCGAACCATTCGCGCGCCTCAGCCAGCGCGCTCTTGGCCTTGAATTTCTCTTGGGCCTCTCTCTCTACTTGCTCCTGTTTCACCTTTTCCAGCAACGCTTGTATTGCACTCATTTTTCATCACCTTTGGGGCACGCATCCGGGTACACGGCCACGAGGCCGGACAGGATGCTGCCCGAAAAAGTTGTCCAGCGAGGGCGACGGGGACGCCCACCGCCTGAGCATAACTTGGCTGATGTGGTCCGAACCTTGCGCCCGCCCACTCGCTTGCGAGCCTCGCGGGCCTTGCGCCTGCGCTCTCGACAAGCTGGGCAAGCACAATGGAATTGAAAATCCCCGGTGTTCTTGCATCGCCTCGCAGCCATCACACGACCCCCGTGGTCACAAGTCCCAAATCGCGTGATTTGTACGGGTCACGCGCCCGCGCCCGCCTGATCTGGTCTTTGCTCCGTGACGTTCCGAGGTGCGCCCGCGACAGAGAATCGGTGTAGTGAAACATCACCGTGCAGCCCGTGAGATTTTCATTGAGGTACTGACCGATCTCTGCCAGCGTGATGTCAACAGGGGCAAGGGGGGAAAACCACACGACCCCAATCTCTCCCGCGCCAGTTCTCGCGCCAACCTGGCAGAAACCGTGGGCCTCCAGCCAGCGGGCGATGTCGTCCGGGGAACCTTGCGCGGATTCAACCGCGCCATTGGAGAAAATCTTGGAGAATACCAAACGAGTGACCTGTACTTTGTTGTCAAGCGCCCCGTCAATTTCCACGATGTGCTCAACCGCCACAACAGCAACCAGCTTTCGCGCCCCAGCGGGCTGATTGCTCTTGACTATGACCCTGAGATCTGGTAGACTGTGTACAGTAGCGGAGGGCATATCACCCTATGTCCTTTCGCTAGTGCCAGCGGGTCATCACACCTGCTGGCACGTCCATTCCGAGGAGCCAACACCTGCTGGGGGTATTTCGTCACCC
>CAZWDF010000223.1:0-2746 GCA_964632335.1 uncultured Candidatus Saccharibacteria bacterium
CGGTGTATCCTTTGGCTTGCAGAAAATTCACCAGTGGCTCCGAATAGTGTCCACCGGTATGGTCAACCGCAATGGCAACTTCGCTTACCTTCTCTGTATAGGACCTGATAGCTCTGTCAAGCCCTTGTGGAAGTCATGGAGGTCATTAATCACATCACTAAGCTGATGGTACTGAGAATCGCCGCGACTAAGAGGATAGTCAGAATCCTGTCCCATCGCCCTTGACTAGCCCAGGAGTGACTGAGCGAGGCTAATATGAAGCCAAGGTTAGGCGCAAAGCGCTCTCCAGATGGGAGCCTCCTCCGCCGATACCAGGCGACTGCTGCCAGGATAATGATGAAACCCAGCAGAGAAAACATTACCGGGTGAAGGCGAATGCCCCACGGTATGTAGTTAAGAGCCAACCCGATAGACGCCACTACCGCGATGCTCAACCCGAAGCTAAGTGCCGAGAGGTAAGCTAAACCCTTGCGTGATAGGGTAGATAACACAACCCAGTTGAATGACATACATAATAGCCTGGTGAAGCATCAATTTATCGGCTGCGGAACCACTTTATCGTCTCGGCTAACCCGGTTCTCAAATCATACTTTGGCGTATAGCCGAAGGTTTTGGCTCTGGCAATATCGGCTAAACTGTGTCTTATATCCCCACGCCTCGGTTCTTGCTTGATTGACTCAACCCTGTTACCAACCAGCTCCATGATAAGCTCGGCTAGCCGGTTGATAGTGATACTCTCGCCGAGGCTGATATTGTATAGTCCGCAAGCATCACTCTGCGCCGCCAGGATATTCGCCGCCACAATATCCTTAACGAAGGTGAAGTCTCTGGTCTGTTCACCATCGCCAAAGATGGTAAGAGGACTACCTTCAAAAGTCCTCTTGATGAAGCTGGGGACTACTGCGGCATACTGAGAATCTGGGTCCTGCCTCGGGCCATAGACATTGAAATACCTGAGGCATACCGTGGGCAGTCCATAGACTTTATGGAAGACCTGGCAGTAATATTCGCCAGCCAGCTTGGTCACGGCGTAAGTCGACAAGGGGTTGGGCAGCATATCCTCTGTTTTCGGCAAGACTGGAGTCCCGTCATAGACGGCAGAGGACGAGGCGTATATCACCTTCTTCACGCCGTTATCTCTAGCGGCGGTGAGTACATTCAAAGTTCCAGTAGCATTGACCTCATGGGTAGCCAGCGGATTCTCAAAGCTGCGGGGAACGCTGGAGTGTGCCGCCTGATGAAAAACGTAGTCAACGCCCTGAAAAAGCTCCTGCAAGAGAGGGGGAGCAGTGATACTACCCCGGACGAACTTTAAGTTATCTCTTTCGGCTATTGACTCAATATTACTTACTTTACCGGTGGAAAGGTCGTCAATGATAATAACCAAGTTATTACGGCTTAACTCTTCAGCTAAGTGGGAACCAATGAACCCGGCACCACCAGTGACGACGACCTTCTTGTTATCCACTGAACAACACCCCGCCAAAGAGAAATATATCTAAGTCTCAAGTATATGCTAAAAAACAGAAGCCGTAAACAGCGGGGGGTATAACAAGCGACTCAGGGGTGCCGAGATTTGACTCGAAAACAAAGTCAGGCGGTAGCGCAACGCATTTGCCAAACTATGGTCTTGACTTAGCTGAATGTCATAGTTTGCTAAATGGACCTTTAAAGTGTGGGAAAGGTGAGATTAGTTTTTCGTACATCCGTTCGGACTGCGCGGTGGTCATGCAGTTACTGTGGCAACTTCCAGGCTCTTGCATAAACTCACGTAGATTTCAAATTTCATCGTTTTGTTTAGCCTCCCTGAGCAGAAGTTTGTGTCTTCCTGGCTGACCTTTCTGCTACACTTAGGTCGCCTGGTGCCGGAGTGTCACGGGGCACTTAAAACCGGCCACTTGTGGGCGGCTCAAAAGCGGCCGGTGGTAGGCAGTTAAAAGATAACTCATTCGGTCTTCCCGGTCAAGGTCTCCTCCACCTGTCTGCTGAGTAATTCTCTTCGGTCGTGCATGCGGTAGCTCCTTCCCTGCAGCCTGATGACCTCGGCGTGGTGCACAGAAAGCGGTCAAGGATGGCACCGGCGGCTGCGGTATCACCCAGTACCTAACCCCGGTCCTCCATCGGGCGATTGGTAGTCAGGATGACCGCACCCTTCTCATAACGACGTACAAAGACTTCTAGTAAGTCTTCCGCCACTGTGGGCGGCAGGTGTTTCATCCCCCCAGGTCCTTCAGCACCAGCAGATCCACTTTGCAGAGCTGAGCGATGACTTCCTTACGAGTACCGGTAGCTTCAGCCTCAGCCATGTCCTGCGCTAGGTCGAAAGCGGAGCGGTAGAAGGCGGTGTGACCCGCCTGGATGGCCGCTACGGTAAGAGTGGAGTGAACCCCTGAAACTGGACACTGTGGGTTAGGAAAGCTGAGCAGGGTGTGAAGCCCTATACCTATAATGGAGGAGACAAGGGATCCTGCTATGAGGAATCAGAGAAGTTTTAGCTTAGAGTTTAAGCACCAAGTAGTCGAGGAGTTGCTCAGTGGCGAGAGCCATCCTGCGCAGCTCTGCCGCAGACACAATGTTTCTTCAAGTGTGCTTTACCACTGGAAGAGTCAGTACACCTGGGGCAAGTACAATAACGAGCCCACCGAAGAGGTTGCCCTTAGGAAAAGGACAAGCAAGTGGAATGTCTGGTGAAAGGCTGACTCTGAAAAACGAATTCCTGAAAAGGGGGGCTTCGTTACAGTCTCAA
>CAZWDF010000224.1:0-2742 GCA_964632335.1 uncultured Candidatus Saccharibacteria bacterium
GGTAAATGTTTCGTTCAGTCCTTGCATTCCTCCGCCACCATTGTCATACATTCCATTCCAATATAATGTATTGACATCTATGTGAGGTTCGTATAGCTTTGATTCCATACTCATATTGTTTTCAATGTTCCTCAAAGCATCTACTTTACCGTCAACTGACATATTCCCAACGATCGATTCATTGAATAATATAGCTAAGCTTTCATTGAGTGTCATTGCATCTACTATCGTAAAGTTCATATGTGGTCTTAATTCTGTTTCTGGATACCAGCATTCTGGTTCATCGTTCACAGAGTAATTTAATTTCCAGCCTTGTATGCAATCGAAGTCTATGCTATTTTCTGCGCCCACATAATCATTTGGTCGCCATACACAAACTCCAACACCATAACTTTCGTTGTATGTATTATTGTAATTTGTTTCGTTTTCAAAAGCCCAGCCAAGTGGTTCATCCATCAGACCATGATAGGCTGTCCCCTCATAAGTACTGTCATTTCCCCAATATTTTGCATGAAGGAAAGGATACAGACCATTGAATATGGTTTTCATCCATATTCCTCCGACATAATATGGTTGGAATCTGAAAACTACATCATCTTCTATTTGGCTCCATCCCCAAGCAGAATTATAATTGATAGCATCTTGATAACCAGATATCGGTGTCATATCCATTGTATTGTATATCGCCCCATCTAGATAATCCAATAAGAAAACTTCTATGTCACCAAAGCACACCATACTGAAATTCGTTCCATTTCTTGCAGAATAAACAATTCCTGGGAATATAAACGAATAATTTGCTTGTGAAACGTTTACTCTCTCCCAGGCTAACATCTGTGTTCTGTTCATTACGCTTTGATTGCATAATGCTGCTATCAGTGTCTGTGTTGAATTAAAGGTACCTCGCAATGTGCTATTGCCCCAGAATGTCGCACTGCAATCCCCGATGCTCCAATCCCCTGCCAGATATGCCCAGTCTTCTTGTAATGATCCATCCATTACATTTTCAGATACGTTCCAGTCGCTTACTTCAGATCCTGGCGTCATATCGTATCCGAAGCCTTCATCTGGCTCTGGTTCGCCCTCTGGCTCTTCTTCATTTCCATATAGAATGAACGTTGTTGGATTTTGTTGTGTATTTGTATTTGTTGTTATATATGCTGCACCGCGATCTATGTTAGATATACGAAGTTCGTCTAATGTTCCGTTGAAGTAGTTTGCTTGTGAATAAATTGATGGGGCAAATAATGTTAATGGTACATTTGCAGTACCTAGACCAACGTCAGTATTATATGCACCAGCAAAAGTTCCATTTATATATATGCTTCTATTTGTTGTCGCATTTGTTTTTCCAGTGACAAAATACCATGAATTTTTTTCAAATGAATTTGGCAAAACATAGTTTGATGAGTTTGCTGATTCCATTGAAGCGCTACCAGAATTATGGGTTATTGAAAATCTTCCATTTGCTGTTAAATTTTTTCCTGATGCACTATATCCAGACTGTCCAGAGTATTTTGCCCATATGTATTGTTCTTGTGTTGCAGTCATGTTGATACTAGCGAATTTTACATAATATTCAGTTGTTATATTATTTGTCACATTCAAGCTGTCACTTTTTGAAATTACTGCTGACGTTGGATGCCCGCCAGTTCCAACACCGACATAATGTCCTATTGGAGCAGCCTGCCCATATAACGGAGTTCCAGATGAATTGACAACATCGTTATTATATGCTGTTGAATCTAATAATGTTACATTTGTTGATCCGTTAAAATGGTTTACAAGTACGTAATTGCTATTCCAAGTTCCAATGACATTCTGTTGGTTAGATGCGCTTGCATTACCATAATACATCCAAAGTTTTGTTGTACCAGTCAGTGTCGTTATGTTTACCCAAGCAGTTAATGTTCCAGTTGATGAATTGAAATTTTCTATCTCGTGATTATATTTTGTTGAATTGTCATCATAATTAATAAATACAAAATCGTCGCCATCTGCTTGTGCATTGATTCCTATGTCTTCATCAGATGTTCTATATACTAAAATTGGAAAATTGACATGTGTTCCAGATACTTGACTTGCATTTATTGTCATCAGCTTTCTATAGCCGTATCCAACATCCCACCAATTCTCGCCTGTTGCTTTTGCTGTATCTTGTATAAATAGCATCACTGTAAAAGAAGATGCTATCATCAATACAATCAAAAATATCGAGCCTAGTTTTTGTTTTCTTTCACTCATTTATCATCACCCGTATAATGCATCTGCGTCAACTGTCACATCTTTTCCATTGACAGTGACATAAGAAGGATCTATGTTTTCCCAATAAGCACCATTGTATTGTTCAACTTGTAGTGTTGCAGCATCTGGTGTAAATCCCAATGTTACATCTTGATCTACAGCCGGATCTATTACAGCAAATATTTCTACTTTCGTTGCTCCAACGTTCAGGGCAGTAAACATATATGAGAGTACTATTAAAAGTATTACTGCACCTAAAATCAGCCCAAAAATCAGTTTAAGGTTTATTTCTTTTCTTTCATATTCTGGCATTTATATCATCCTCTCAATTAAGTAAAGTAAACGTGCAGGTGGTATTTAAAATTATACCACCTTTATAATAGTCAGGAGCTTCTAAACTACTCTTATAGGGAGTTCCTACCCTCTTACTAGGTTGACCAATCTTCCAATTCAACCAGAGAGAAACTACTCCAGTAATTATCATAACTATGAATAAGA
>CAZWDF010000225.1:0-2734 GCA_964632335.1 uncultured Candidatus Saccharibacteria bacterium
CTGAGATCGCAATTGTTCGTACATCCTGCTCGCTGGCCGGAAGTTTTCTGCCTTTCAGTACTAGAAGCAATGGCTCTGGGAATACCCGTAATAGTGGCAGATTATGGTGATGTCGGGTCGAAACTGGATGGCGCGGGGCTAACGTTCAAGCGTTTTGACGTCGAAGACCTGGTGCACAAGATAAGGCTAGTATATCAGAATCCATCGCTGGCTAATGCCATGGTCGAGAAAGCTCAAGAAATGGCGAAGGATTTCGACTACAAGAAGGCCGTGCTTAGGCTTCTCGAGGTCTATAGGGATGTCATCAAAGGGCCGACACAGGTATTGGCTATGGGTGAAGCTGCCAGCCAGACGGAGGCTGGAGTCAACCAACAAAGCAGATGACGGATTTGGAATGGCTATGGGTTTGTTTGGGAAAGGAAGGGCAGCATGCCTAAGGTAAGCGTTATAATACCCACCTATAACCGGGCTCAATTCATCGCCGGGACTATCCGGAGCGTCCTGAATCAGACTTTTCAGGACTTGGAGATTATCGTTATTGATGATGGTTCTACCGATAATACCCCGGAGATAATCTCCGCTTTTCCTGTCAAGTACTTCCGTCAGGAAAACCAGAGATTGCCGGCTGCGCGTAACCGTGGTGTTGAAATATCCTGCGGGGAATATATTGCTTTCCTGGACTCTGACGATGTACTTTTTGAAAAAGCTATTGAGAAGGGGGTAGAGGCCCTGGATACATACCCTGAGGCCGGGATTAGCTACGGACGGGCCTATCTCATGGACGAGAAGGGACGCATTCTTGGATTGTGGAAGGCAGGCTCCAAACATTCCTGTGTCTGTGGAGGAAATGAGGAAATTAGGGACTTTCTTGTCTCGGGCAACCATATCCCATCCTGCACAGTCATGGCACGCCGAAGTTGTCTTGAGAAGGTAGGTTCGTTTGACTCTGCCTTTAACTCCGGTTCCGAAGATGTTGACTTGTGGATACGTTTGGCTATGAGATATGCCGTGGCTTATATAGCGGAGCCTTTGGCTAAATACCGCATCCATTCCAGCAGCATCAGCCATTCACGTGAGGTAACTGAGATCGAAAGAAGCAATAGCCGTATTCTTGAACGTATCTATGGGGATGCTGATATTGGTCCTATCTTCGCCCCCAAGCGGGACTATTTCTACTCGCGCTTCTATTTCCGTCTGGCTTCTTATGCTTACGCAAGCGGAGACATGAAAACTGCAAGAAGCTATCTCTTTAGGACGATGAGGGTGCACCCCATGGGGTTTCTTAAGAGTCTGTGGCTGCCCTGGATGCTCTGCTTTGGCAAGACCTGGATACCCTTGCCTCTTCTGTCTCTGGCCCGCAGTATGAAACGTTGCGCAATGATAGCTAGCTACCGAAGGCTAGCTTAAGAGAGATTAGTGAAGATGTGGCACATCTTGACACGAATGCAAAGCTTAAAATAGAGGAGTTGCCGTAATAGAAGTGTCTAAGAACTTGTCAGAAAATGAGGTTAAGGATGACTTTAGAAGGCGCTATGCTGAAAAGAAGCTTGAGGAGGAAGCACGGCGGTCGGGCACAGCCATATTGGAGTGTGACCAACTTCTTCTTCGACTCTCCAGGCTACAAGGTGGAAAACTAGGTAACCGGATTCTTGATCTGGGTTGTGGCACTGGACGTTTGACTATCCCGATCGCCGAAAAAGGTTACGAAGTTCACGGGACAGACACGAATAGTGATATTATTGACATCGCTAGGAACAGAGTCCAGAAAAGGAACCTATCTGTTGGCTTAACGGTGGCACGAGCTGAGCACCTGCCTTTTGGTGACGGCGTCTTTGATGTCTGTATCGCTGACAGTGTTCTAGAACATGTGGCGGACTGGGAGAGTACCCTAGCTGAAGTGGCTAGAGTCCTAAAAAAAGGGGGCGTTGCCTACTTCGATGCCGCCAATGCACTCTGTCCTTTCCCCACGGAGGTCAAATATATTCCCTTTTATGGCCTTGTTCCTGCAAAGATGAGGCGGTGGATTACAGATGTCATCGTGGCTCGATTCCCAAGCTTGGTGGAATACTCATCAACTCCAGCGCAACACTGGTTTACACCAACAGGGCTGCGCAAGGCACTCTACAGGGCAGGGTTCAAGCGCTCATGGGACCTATTCGATATCACGACTAAAGACGAGATTCCACCTAGATATGGGTTTGCGCGTTTTCTTCTGCCATTGTTCAAGAGAACCCCCCCTCTCTATTTTAGAGACATCGCCCACCTCCCTCTGTCTGCTGTCAGACTCTTCTGCCAAAAAAGTTAAGTCCAACGCTCGCCTAAGCACCTATTAGAACCTCCCAATTCCAAAAGTATACCCAAATCTTTATGTGAACTACACATCCGCGAATCTGTCGCTCTTGCTCTCGACACTGTCTCACCATTACTTCCCTCGCAGTAATAGTACCAAAACCCTATTGACCCTCTTGGAATGAGACGGTATAGTTAATATAGCTTAATTATAATTATGATTTCTATCTCTCCCGGAGGCGTGTGATGAGATTTAGGTCGAGGGTCATTCAAATTCTCGCGATGAGCTCACTCGCCCCCTTGTTACTGACAGCCTTTGTTTCATCTCCTGCGCTAGCCGCGGGCAATGCCACGACGGTAGGCAGTCTTCAATTAACTGCTACCTTTGTTAATATCAGTGTCTACGCCAATTTCAGTGATGATGATAATGGAAATAACACGGCCA
>CAZWDF010000226.1:0-2731 GCA_964632335.1 uncultured Candidatus Saccharibacteria bacterium
AAATAGATACTCCTCCGCACACGGTTCAATTCACGGCAGGAACGATTACGACAGTAACGACATTTACCGTATCAGGAACGGCTGGCAATCTTATCACTATTGGAAGCGTAACCGCCGCAAGCCACACCTTAACAAAAGCGGGCGGAGGAACAATCTCCTGCGATTATCTTTCAATCAGTTATTCAACTGCCACACCAGCAAGTACTTGGTATGCTGGGGCAAATTCAATAGACGGAGGGAATAATAGCGGGTGGACATTTGCAGCACCGCCGTAATCCTTGAGATTAAACATATATTGGATGGCCGCCTAAATTTAGGCGGTTTTTAAGATAATTCTATGGTATAATTACAAAATGAAGAAAATTTTAAAGTATTTGCAGTTGCTTAGCTAAGCAACTGCCCTAGCAACTGCCGGGTTTCTGTCAATTTGGCGGAGGACGGGCCTCCGCAAAATTGACAGAGGACGGGCCTCCGCCAATTTAGGGAGTTTTCCAAAGTAGGTTTTTTCCTGATTTTCGAGTATAATAGTATAATAAAATAATACTTTTCTATGTTGATTTATGATATTGTGCCGCCGAAACTGAAAGATACTCCCCCAAAAAGAAAGGCTTTGAAGATTTCTTTTTGGGCTCTTTTTATTGGAGTTATTTTTAGTTTTTTTCTGACCATTTTTTTATTTCTTCAATCAACACAAACAACCACTGCTTCCCCCGACCCTGGTTGGCTTACTGGTTGGGACCAAAGAGTAAAACTTACTATTGATAATACTGATATAGATGCTGCTTTGTCCAATTTTCCTATTTTGCTTTATCTAAGCACATCATCTGGCAGAAACAGTGATGATATATCCTTTGTTTTTGACGAACTGAATGCTGGTAGCGATCAAGGTAGTTATCCTAATAGGAAGAAAATAGCGGTAACAACTAGCGATGGCGAAACTGAATGCTATGTTGAAATAGAGGAGTGGGATGACACCGCAGATGCTGGTAATGAGAAGGCCTGGCTGTGGGTTAAAGTAGCCGGGACAGATAGTATAAGCAGCTCTACTGATACAGACCTTTATCTCTATTATGATAGTACCCAAGACGACAATACCGATTATGTAGGTGACACCAATTCAACTCCTGCCGAGAATGTCTGGGATAGCAATTTCAAAGCTGTCTACCATATGGCAGATGGTGCAGATACCTCTCATATCTATGATTCTACAAACAACAATAGGGATGGCACAAAGACAGGCGCAGGTGAACCAGCCGTAACCACAAGCGGTAAGACAGGGAACGCTCAGGATTTTGATGGTGTTAATGATTATGTTAGTAGGGCAAGTTTTGCCTTTGCTCCAACAACAGGGTTTACTATAGAAGTGTGGTTCAAATTTGATGGTGCTAATTCATATAACAGTTATCAATTCTTTATTGGTCATACTAACAATCGTTACCGACTAGGCATGGGTCCAGCTTTTCATCCTTATATCAATATTGGTGATTTATATGACTATGAGTACACGGACTTTACCTTTACCACAGGCACTTGGTATAAATTTGTTCTTGTAGGTAGTAGACCAGTTACTTACAATCATGCTGATGTATATGTAAATGGTGCTCTGTTATTCTCTCATGAAACCACTGGAACCTCTTTCTTTTCACCAACTGAGACTTGGTATATTGGAAGAGCTGACAAAGCAGAATATGCTGTCAACGGTATCATTGATGAAGGTCAGATTGCACTTATAAATCATTCCGCAGCATGGGTTAAAGCCTCTTATGAGAGTGAAATAGATGACTTGCTGGATTGGGGAAGTGAGGAAACACCTAACAATCCTCCAACCAACGGGGCAGGTTCTATCACAGATATGGATGATACCGATAACTTATATGCTCAGAGGCAAGATTATACCGGAAGCTCTGTTTGTAGCGATGGAGACGGTTTCGCTGACATTGACTATTGTGAGTTCAGACTTAAACAGGGAGATGATACCAGAGCAATTTTCAGATACGATGAAGACACAAATACTTTCTCTATTGAATCGGGCTCAACCGAATGGGATTTAGATACAGATAATTCATCAGCAATAGAATCAGGAAACGATATTACCATCACCTGGAAGTTTATGCCCCAATGGGATGCCACCCAGGAAGATGACTTAGAAATTGAGTTATATGTGGTAGATGACCAGCCAGAATCTGACACCGATACTGCCCAATCTAATTACGTTGATGTGGTAACTGATTTAGTAACCACTTTTTCCATTGATGATGACAGAGGAGACATTAGCCAGTCAATTACTGCTTCGGGAACCGTAACTTATTCTGGCTCATCTCTCTATCCGCCGGATGCCGAATTCACCTCGGTCAGCGTCTATGATTCAGCCAACAACAATGAAGGAACAGATACCACTATTGAGAATGGGGCTTGGAGCGTCACCTTTAATGCGCCGGCCACAGTTGGAACTGACACTTATAATCTTTATATTAATATGGCTGATGCTGACTATACTGATGGAGAAGAAACCACCCCTACTGATATTTTTATCACTGATAGAATAGAAGTGGTTTCAGTAGCTTTCGATGATTCAAGAATAGATGTTTCTGACTCAGCTGAAGTCAGATATAAACTCCAATATGATTACGACGATGTAGCTTTTGACGATACCAAAGGGACAGTAACCGGCTTCACCTGGGATTCAACCAACAGCTGGTGGGACAAAGCAATCACCGGCTCTGTCTCGGTC
>CAZWDF010000227.1:0-2726 GCA_964632335.1 uncultured Candidatus Saccharibacteria bacterium
TTTACAAACCTATAAGTATTTCTATTATTCTCTAACATCAAACCTAAATAATAATTAAAATCTGGAAATCTAATAAGGTCATCTTTTTTCGTCATTAAGTAGCTAGGTTGATTATAGATCTTAATGTCTTTCAATCTCATACACTTAACGTGGAATAAATAAACCTTACCTGTAATAGGTGAGATTATTTTTAAATCTTTAGAGAAATTTTTTTCTTTAGCTTCATATATTTCAATATCTGGTGGCGATACATCGTATCCATTTTCTAAAAGGTATTTATATAAAGCAAATTCAGCCTTTTTACCCATAAGGTGATCAGATTTCCTCTTTACAGGATCTCCAGAACCTTCCTGTCTTTTTTCCCACATTTCCTCTACCGTTCCGTGAACTTTATCTACAAACTGTTCGCAAAGTTTTATAGTCTCGTTATCAATAGTAATAAACGTGTTTACTTTCAACTTTTTCATCAGATCCTCCCTAATAGTTGTTGTCTTATCCCTATTATACTACAATTATTAAGATAAATAGGTTTAAGGTTTATCCCAATAAAAAAGCCACCCGAAGGTGGCTTAATGACTATTTGGCGTAATTTAAAGGTCTACCAGTCCGAGAACTTTCGTTCTCTATAGTCGCCTAGTTATTTCTAGAATCGCTAGGGATTTGTCCTTACTGACCGTCAGAGACGGTGCAGGGTGCATAGTAGTCTCTCCTACCAGTCACCGATGAGGATTATAAGCCCTGATAGATTACGGTCACTATGTCGTACTCAGTCTTCACTTACTAAACGCTAGGGCGAACCTAACTAACAACACAAGGATTGGACTCTCCGACTACTTAGCGTTATCTACAAATTTACATGTACATCTATAATTCTCTGGGTCTAGCTTCTCTCTTTCCCAACACTCGCTAGCCATTCTCATCTCTTCATCCCATTGGATTTCATCTCTTAGGAGTCTATCGTTATAGTCGAAGTTATCCTTTAGACCTTGCTGTGCTTGACGTTTACCGTGTTGACGCTGAGATCCTTCAGACAAATACTTAGTATATCCGTCTGTACTCTGTTCTTCTGCTAATCTTTTACGCTTGTATTGAGCTACCATGTTACATCAAAACTCTTACGCTATAGAATAACATAAGGTCGTACATAACGTGACAAACCATAACCGTACCTAGTGAGGTTTTCTTAGAACATCTGTAAGAGATAAAGAAAGGATAGATACAGCTAACTGCAGCTCCTACTATTCCATGATAGATGTGTCCACTACCAAAAGCCAAGCTTAAGATAACCGCAAGACTGATTGTCCACTTGTTTCTTCCCCATTTGTTCATTGCTAAAAGAATTGGAAAAGAGAAGACTAAGTCTTCCCACCAAACTAAAGTGTACTCCCACGGGTAGACGTTTGCCAAGCTAGGCGATTCACCGCCAGTGATTGCATGTCTCACCATCATTAGAAAGCACATGAGAGTAAAGAACTGAGCTACCTTATCCCACTTAACGTCGAGATGCTCTGTTCTAAAGAACAAATAACCCATTATGAGTAAAACTGTAAGAGATACGATAGTCATTTTATTATCCTATGTAATATCACTAATAATACCACAATTATCAATAAATCATCCATAAATTATGGCGCGATGGTGACGGTGGCTGAGAATGGACCCATAGCTGTGCTGATAACAGGCGCTCCAGCATTACCTATCCCGACGAATTGAGTCGTACCAATAACTGCAGGTGTTCCGCCTTGTCCTACGGCTACTTGTTGTGCATTGAGTTGAATACTATTAGCCTGTACTTGCATTGCTGCGTCGGACTTCATTTTGATATCTGCAGCCGCTAAGTTGAAAGCTCCACCAGACTTGATATCGAACGTACCGCCGCTTGATAGGTTAGCTTTACCGCTTGCAGCAGCTATCCATTCAGCGGTTTTATGTGTAGTTTTAGTTTTAACTGTAAGGTTATAGTTTGCACCAGCGTTTTGGTTCTGGTCCTTACGTGATATAATATCAATAGACTGTTTGGTCTTGTCTATACGGACTTTCTCATATGTTGATGCAGGAGCTGCACCTGACACTTTTGCTTCTTTATCATTACCTGCAGCAAGATCTGGCTCTATGTCACGGTCGTTGATTTCAACACTACCGTCTTTCTCCATCTTGATTTGAGACCCAGCATTCTTAGGTGTTTTAGGTACGCCTTTATTATCTGTCTTACCTTTGAACGTGAGAGTTAACTCTCCGTCGTCATTGATCTTAAATCTTAGACCATTGTACTCACCTTCCATGTGCTTATCTTTAGCTTTTGTTAGCGTAGACTTACGACCATGGTGAGGTAGTGCTCCAATGATTACGCCTCTAGTAGCAGTTCCATCAATACAAAGGAGAAGAACATAGCTTCCATCGTCAACTGTTAGCGATCCGCTTTGTCCTGTTGGTACTGATTTAACAAACTCAAAGAAGTCACCAATACCACCGAAACTGTCCATTGTAACGCAGTTCTTATATGTGATAGGTATAACGCCTTTATCTTTATCCTGTTGAAACACCATTACGTCATATTCAAGAACTTTAGCGTCGATGTTGCTCTTAGCCTCTATCTTAGAAATAGACTTAACGATACCAATCCTAAGTGCTACGTTATCGAATGTTTGACCAAACGCATTATAATAGCTTGGCTCTGCATACGATAATAATGATGATGGTAATATTGTTTTAAACATTATTTCTTA
>CAZWDF010000228.1:0-2725 GCA_964632335.1 uncultured Candidatus Saccharibacteria bacterium
CGCGGTTACTGGCAACCTCCGGGGGAGAATGCAAAGAACCTGCCGCCGGACTACTACGCGCAGCTGCGCCTGGTCTACCGCGACAACCCCGACTGGATAGAGATGTACATCGATGGCAAGCCCGGGGTCATGATCGTCGGCAAACTCGTTTACAACAACTTCCGTCGCGAGTACCACGTCGCCAAGACGCCGATCTCCTGGCTGGGCGGAGAGTTGATCATTGGCTGGGACAACAGCGGCAACTGTCCCGCTTGCGTGGTGGCGCAGATCCCCTCTCCCATGCGGGTCCATATCCTGCGCGAGTATTTCAGCGACCGCATGGGCATCGTTGACTTCACCAACTACGTCGTGTACCAGCTCAACATGGAGTTCCGTGGCGCCAAGGACATCACGCACTGGGCAGATCCCGCCGGCAACGCCCAATATCCCAAGCGCGAGGGCGGCTTCACCAGCAACGCCGAACTGATGCACGACTGCGGCGTGGATGTTCTGCCCAGCGAGCAGAACTTTCAGGCCCGCGTGGAGGCCGTCGATCAAATGCTGGCGCGGATCGAGGGCGTGCTTATAGATCCCAGCTGCACGCGCCTGATCAACGGCTTCCTCGGCGGCTACTGCTACCCACCCAACAAGAGCCTCATGGGCGAGTTCTTGCCAAATGTCTTGAAAAATAAGTACGCCCATGTGCATGAAAGTTTGCAATACCTAATGGTACGCGTGTTCAAGCCGGATCTACGACCAGACGCGCGCGATCCGGTATTGAATCTTCCCTACCGCGACCATTATAATCCTGCTGAGGGAACCGGCTACGATCCCTTCTCCTGGAGACCCGGAGGTGGACATGGCTGACGCAACCGTCCTCGAAAAAGAGAACAGCCTACAGCAGGCCGAGCTCGCCAAGGAGTTGGGTCGGATTCTCGAGCTCTTCCGAGCCAGGCGCAAGCGCCATGAACAACGCTGGGGGGAAGTCGCCGAGTACATCCTGCCTGATCGGGAGATCCTTCTGCGAGGCATCGACCAGAAGGGCACGACCACGCACGCCAACGTCTACGACGATATCGGGACCCACTGTCTGCATGTCTGGAGCGATGGCATCCTGGGCAATACCGCCTCCCCGACGTCCCGCTGGCAGCGCTATATGATGCGGGATAAGGGACTGAACAAGATCGCCGAAGTCAAGCAGTACCTCCAAGACTACGAAGAGCAGATGTACGACGAGTTCCAGGGCGGGGGTCTGTACAAGGCGCTGGGCATCTTCCTGCGGGACCTGGGGAGCATCGGCACGGCGAGTTGCTACCCGGGCGATCAGCCGGGCAAGCAATATCCCTTCTACAAGGTTTTCCATCCAGTAGAGATCTTCATCGGGGAGAATGAGCAGGGCGAGATCGACATCGAGCTGTGCGAGTACTACATCCAGCTGCGGAACCTGGTGAACTACTTCGGCGAAGAGGCGGCAGGAGAGAAGCGTGTGAAGCAGGCCAAGATTCGGCCGTTGGACGAGGTCCGGTGCCTGTGGGCGCTGGTCCCGCGGCAGGAGCGGATCGAAGGTCTCTTGGGCTACCTGCACAAGCCGATCGCCTCCTTCTATGTTGACATCGAAATGGGGCGGATGTTGCGGGAGGAAGGCTACGACGAAATGCCGATCATCACCGCCCGCTGCATCCAGGACGGCGGCGAGGAATACGGCCGCTCTCCTGGCAGCAACGCGATCCGGGACGTGAAGATGGCCAGCGGCATGAGTGCGGCCAATTTCCTGGCCGCTCAGCGCATGGTCGACCCAGCGATGGACGCGCCGATCGAGCGTCGTGGGCAGATATCCAAAAATCCAGGAGCCTGGAACTACTATGATCGGCAATACCCGCCTGGCAGCATCTATCCACTGCATCAGGCAATCCAGTTTCCGGCAGGCTTACAGGTCCTGGAGACCCTCGAAGAGCACGTCAAACGGCATTATTTCTATGACATTTTCCTTCGGCTGCTCATGGAGCGCAAGCAACAGACGGCGACTGAGGTTGAAGAGATCATCGCCGAAAAGGCCAATATCCTGGCGCCCTTGGTCTACCAATACCTGGCCGAGGGCCCAGAGCGGATTATTGCGCGGACGGCTACGATAGCGGGCCGCGCCGGTCGGTTGCCGACCCCCCCGCAGATTCTGGTTGACTGGGTGGCGGACAACCCGCTAAAGCGTAAATATGGAAGTAAAGTCGTGTTCCTTGGTCCCCTTGCTGTAGCCCAACAGCGACAGTTTCAGCGGCATGGCATTGTAGGATTCCTCGATGATCTGAGCAAGGTGCCGTCGAAGGACGCTGTGATGGACCGGCCCAAGCATGATGAAATCGTGGAGGACTTGGCCCACGCTCACGGTATTCCAGAGAAGGACATCCGCACCGATGAGGAAGTATCCAAGATCCGCGAGCAACGGGTCAAACTCCAGCAAGTCATGCAGCAGGCGGAGTTGGCCAAGGCCGGCGCGGAAGCCGGGTCGAAGATGACAAAGCGCCCCGAATCCGGGAGCCCGCTGGAGGCGATGATGGCTGGCGGCGGAGGGGCAGCCGGATGATCTATCTTGGCAAGCAGTTGACGGAAACGGACATCGATCAGATGTACCACGTGCTGTTCGCTCAGAGCGCGGTAGGTCCGATCGTGCTCGCGCATTTCCTAGCGGAGGAGTGTCTGCTCTGGGACGAGATCGACCCCGATCCGCAGTTGGTGGCCAAGCAAAACATAG
>CAZWDF010000229.1:0-2703 GCA_964632335.1 uncultured Candidatus Saccharibacteria bacterium
TGTTGGGAAAGACGTGATGGTCACAGGAATCTCAAGACTCCAGTTATTCCTGCCGTCTCAAGCATGTACGCCAGTCGGTACACTCCCCAAAATTCAGGAGGGATCCTCCATGAATGCGCTGCTCGCATAACATGCTACCATGCCGGGGGGTTGTCAACCCCCGAGAGGGCTGGCGCTCGTTGCTTAATTTGGACAGAAGGGGTTACACTTAAGGCGGTTATAAGGGGCTAAATGCACTATGCTAAAGGGCTAATGGACTATTGTTTGAGTGCAGGATAAGAAACTTGAAAAACACTTTTAAGCCACGCTCCCTTACACGCTCGTTAAAGGCCATATTTGGCACTAAAAAGCGGCCTAGTACCCACCAGCGCCTGCCAGATGCGTATTATAAGAATGTCTGGTTTTCCAAGAATATGTATGAAGGTATCGAACTAGTCGCCAGAATAGAGAAAATAAGCAACAAAAAGGCAGCACACCTCCTGATAGAGGACGGGTTCAGAAAATACATCGGTCAAAAGATGCGTGAAGCCGTTAGGACAGAAATCGCTGTCGATGAGCTCCGCCAGAAACCTCACCTTACCCGTTTTGTCCTCGAACTACGGAAGTCTGCTAAAGAACGCGGCATGGACATCAAGAAAGTCATTTAGCAACATCGCAATCTGCGGGAGCCCTTTTCTTTTTAGGTGTTCGATAGCTCCCTGTGGTGATAGTACACAAGATGGCTTATCGTGACCAATAGTCACGTTTTGATGAAGTGTCTTTGGTACTTATGGTAAGAAAGTAGGTCGCTAGATGACAAGTCACTTTGGGGATTACCCTACAATCTTAATGGAATCTTCACATTTGGATGCTTTACTATTAGGCAGGCGGAACAGCTAGCGGGGCTCAAAAAGTCGTTGAAGGATAAAACAGAGGCCAGCAGCGTCCTGGCCGGCGACGGCGGAGCGATAGGGAGAACTATTGACGTAGTTGCCGATGTGGGGCATAATGGCTACTTAGATTGATGCAGTCGCGATTGCTCAGTTAACGCTATGGGTCCTCAAAAATATCAGTAGGGAGGAGTTTTAGACGTGATGCGGAAAAAATTGGGTCGCATGATTATCCTACCACTAATACTGGCTTTGGTACTGATAGTGTCAGGCGTCAATTCCACTGTGGTTCATGCCGCCGGTATCACTCTCAGCCCGACAAGCGGACGTGCGGGCACTGCAGTAACCGTGTACGGCTCTAGTTTTACCCCCGGTGAAAACGTCACGATAACCTTTGACGCACCCGCGGTTCAGTTGGCTGTCTCAACCAATGTCTCGGCGGGCTGGAGCACTGCCATTACTATTCCATCGTCAGCAGCCGCTGGTCCTCATACCATAGTTGCAACTGGTTCTTCCTCAAGCGCTGCTACCGCCATCTTCACGGTGCTGAGCGCTACTATCACTATCAGCCTGACGAGTGGGCCTCCCGGCACTTCGGTAACTGTCACCGGCTCTGGCTTTAGTGCCTCTGAGTCGGTCGCGATAACCTTTGATGGTACTGTGGTTAAATCGGGTTTCTCGGCCAGTTCCTCTGGGGGCTGGTATAACACCTTCGTTGTTCCAGCCTCAGCCTCCGGTTCCCATACTGTAGGAGCATACGGTTCTACCACCTCGGCAGACTCTGTCCCCGTCATGACCTTCACGGTAAGCTCAGGTGTCGCCGTAAGCCCCACAAGCGGGCCTCCAGGCACTTCAATAACCGTTACCGGCTCTGGCTTTAGCGTTAGCGAGACGGGTATCGTGATAACCTTTGATGGCACCGTGATTACCTCAGCTATCTCGGCCAGTTCCACGGGGGGCTGGAATACCACCTTCGTTGTTCCATCCTCAGCCTCCGGTTCCCATACTATAGGAGCGTATGGTTCGACTACTGCGGCTGGCTCTGTTACCGGCGTACTTTTCCTGGTTGGTCCGGGTATCACTATCAGCCAGACAAGCGGGTTTCCAGGCGGTTCGATAACTGTTACTGGCTCCGGTTTCGGTACCAACGAGACGGACATTACGATAACCTATGATGGTAACCCGGTTGCCTCGGGTATCTCGGCTAATTCTGGGGGGACCTGGAGCGGCACTTTCACTGTTCCAGCCTCAGCCTTTGGTTCCCACACTATCAAAGCTTATGGCTCTATTACTACGGTCGGCAGCGTTGGCGGAAAGAGCTTTAGGGTTACGCCAAGCCTATCTATAAGTCCTGCTTCTAGTTATGTGGGGGGGACAGTCAGAATCTTGGGCTTTGGCTTTGCGGCCAACAGCTCCCTTACATTTGCTTACGATGATAAGGAAATTCCTGCAGAAGCAGTAACCACTGATGCCATCGGCAGCTTCAGCAAATCATTTGTAGTTCCTAAGTCAGAAGCTGGGAGTCACACCATTAGCGTTATGGACTGGCAAAGGAATAGCGCCAAGGTCGCTTTCACCATGGATAGCACCGCTCCGCCAGTACCTAACCCAGTGTCTCCGGAAGATGGTGCTAGGTCCGGTATCGTGGGGGGCACTACTCCAGCCTTTAGGTGGTCCAGTGTCACCGATCCCAGCGGTGTCACCTATGTTCTTCAAGTGGATACGAGTTCTGATTTCTCTGAGCCTGTACTAGAGAAGACGGATATCTCAGGTAACCGCTATACCCTTACGAAGGCAGAGGCTTTACCAGGCGGCGAGTACTACTGGCGGGTAA
>CAZWDF010000230.1:0-2697 GCA_964632335.1 uncultured Candidatus Saccharibacteria bacterium
ATGTCCATCATAAACAATTTCGCATCTCATCCGACAATTCCTATTACAATCACCTCTATCTCTATTCCGCCTGGGGCGAGGCAGCTGCTCTTCTCGGTCTCGCAACCGACCAGGTAGTCTTCGATGAATTTCAAGATGGTGCAGGTGATTGGTTACCAAAAATCATGGAAATAATTTCTCTATCTAAGCATAAACATGCTATTATCTCTGGAACAGCACGTGACAAGGGTGACAGTTTCGATAAAGTCTGGGAAATGTCCGACAAGCGGGAATGGTTTGTAACCTGCGTCCATTGCTCCAAAGTCCAAACTCTTGATTTCCGCAACATAATGGGACCCGCAGGCCAGAAATACAAGGGTTGTCGCCACTGCCAATCCGAATTAGATGTTCGCAATGGCATCTGGCGTCCAACTAAAGACCCCAAATACGCCTATTTCATAGGTTATCACATGAACCAGCTCATGCACCCTTCCATTTCCGCCAACGACATCCAAGTTAAATACGAAACCTATACTGACCGTATGTTCTACAATGAAGTGCTTGGGATGTCCTATTCTGGAGGCCTCCGACCTGTAATCTTGGAAGATGTTCTTGCCTGCACCGACGAAACACTCCGCTTCCTAGACCCAGGCGAAGACCTCAGCGTCTATAATTCCACCTTCTTTGGCATGGACTGTGGGCTCGGTCACCATATCTCCGTCATTGATGACGATTACCGCATTCTCTACCAAACCGTAGTAAATCCAAAATCATTCGATTCCTTTGATGCCATGATAGCTCACATCGCCTCAATAATCCGAGGATTCAGATGTGAAAATTGTGTAGTAGATTTCGGTTATGGCGCCAATGAAGTGCTTGGCCTCCAACGCATATTCGGAGATAAGGTTAAGGGCTGTGAATACAAGTTAGATAACATCGAAGAACCTATCCAATACCGAGAATTTGATGACGAAAATGATGAAATATATCGCCTATTGGTCGACCGCTCCCGCACAATGGAAAAAGTCTTTAAACTTTTCAAACTCCACAAATACAAAATACCATACCGCGAAGATGCTCGTTTCATTGCTGAACCTTTCTTCGACCACTACATCAACATAGTCTCCAATGCACCAAAACTTCTTGATGAACGTGGTAAAATACGCTCCAAAGATGAACGTTTTAAATATGGCTCTAATGGCCCAGACCACATGTTCCACGTTCTAAACTATTGTAATATAGCTAAACTGAGTAATGAAATGTCTTCTGTATCATTCTCCAAGATAGTTTAGGTTATATTTTCTTATGGAACTCATCAGTAGACGTTAAAATATAGACTTCTATGCAATTTTGAGCGGGGCTCATGAACAATCTGAAGTCAGAAACGTTAGATTTAAAGTTCATTTCTACTTTACCCTTTTTACTTCTACCCTTATCACTTATGACAAGTCCAAGCTCCTTGAGTTTCTTTAAGTAGTTAAAAGTTGTGGCATAGTTACTTTCCACTATTTCACTTATTTCTTCTACATCTTTGTAAGACCGAATTTTAAATATGATATTAAGGATAACAGGTTTGGTAAGAAAACTGACCAATTCTAACAGATCCAATCTCCTCAGATTGTCTTGGTAAATTTTCTCTTGGTCGTTCATTATCAAATTCTCCCATCAATACTCCTGTATCTATTAGGTCATACATCACGGGGTATATACCTTTTTTGCCCAAATTTTTCATGTGTTTTATTATCTTCTCTCTTTCCACACAAAATCCGAAATACTCCACACCTAATATATCTGCATGTTCCCATGTTGGATCCATTACTTCATTGTTCTCATTTATTATCCAAGCATGATGGACTATATATCCATCGTCACTCTTGACATATCCTTCGCAATACTTTAAGCTTTTGAAACGCACTGCAATGTTCATGCAGTTACTAAAACATTCACATTCCTTTTTAAAAATATTCGGTACATATTCAGGAGTGTTTGTAACATAGAAATAATGTCTTCCATTATATTTTAGAAACGTAAATGGACCTATCCATTTCTTATTCTTTTCTGGGGACTCTATTTCCAACTTACAAGCATCATCGATAAATTCAATAATACCAGGGGTCATTAAAATAGGTATTAGCCTACTCATAATATCAAGAATAGCTAATCTACTATGACAATTTAAAGCTTTTTAACGCCTAAAACAGTGTAAAAAACATTATATACATACCGTCACTTATCTATGTCATGTCCCGTTCAGTGCATTTTGAACGACTTGACAGAAATCGCAAAATCGCTATAAAGGATTTGCAGTCGTTCGCCGATTTCGGTAGCTCCTTCTGGAAAGAAGGTGCAGCTATACATCCAACTGTTTCAAGATTACTTATAAAGAGGGCAGCTCAAGCCTCGGAAACTGTTGATAGCATAATTCGCCACATGACAGATGACATTGTTAATGTTCCAAGAAGGATAGTTGCTGCTTCCAAGTTTAAAGAACCTAAAAAGTCAAATGTTGAAAAATTAGAAACGTTCCTTGGTCAGCCCAACCCCGATGACAATTCCGATGAATGGTTGGAAAATTATGTTTACGACCTTCTTCTATATGGTGACGCATTTTGGGAGAAATCAGGTACCAAAGATAGTCAAGTAAAAGCTGGAACATCAACAAAGAATTTTTATAAGGGCGATTTAAAGGCAATTTGGCATGTACCCGCATACACTGTA
>CAZWDF010000231.1:0-2695 GCA_964632335.1 uncultured Candidatus Saccharibacteria bacterium
TATTAGAGATCGGAAAACAAGCTGGATATTATCCAGATCAGGCAACTGCTAATAGGTATTTACAGAGTAGAATACAAAAGTTTCAGGTAGACGGGACATATATCGCTAGTTTTGGACAAAATACTCACGTAACGCAGTATGCTCCATACTTTGTATGGAATATACCATCTACGGAATATGATGGCGAATTTAGTTCCCCGCAAATAAATTTTCAGATAGATGCTTTTGATAATATTTATGTTTTTGATAGCTTTACTTCTTATCTTCAAAAATTTGATAGTTCAGGGAATTTTCTCTCAAAAACACTATTAACAGGAGGCAGGTTTGATTGTTTTTATCGTACTACAAGTTACGGAATGTTAATAGATTTAATAATTAATAATGCAGGGAATTTGCTATTTCCTGTGGATCCATTCGATTCATCCTGTTCCTTTGTTAATTTTATAATGCTCGAGGAAAGGGATTTGGCTGGCAATTACATAGCGACCCATAATATCTGGAATCAAACGGGAAATTGCCTATCAGTAGCACAGGATACATTTGATAATTATTATGTTCTCCTTTACCCATGGGGGCATGCTGAGCTCTTAAAACAGCTAGACAGCACTTATGTTGAGATATTCAATTTTCCCATATCGTGCTTCGTCCAGCTTTTCGTACCTTCGCCTTTTGATTTCTCAACGATACAGAGCGTTGCGTATTTTAATAATAAAATATACGTTGTAGACGTGATAGGCAACAAAATTTACGTTTTTGACATTGACCTTAATTATCTATTTACCTTCGGTTCTCCTGGCGCTGGCAATGGGCAGTTCAGCTTCCCGAATAGCATAACGACAGACTATAAGAATAGCAGGCTTATCGTTTGTGATAATGGCAACGCCAGAATACAGGCTTTCGATGAGAATGGTAACTATCTATCTCAAAGGGTAATTACAGAGGGTACATTCAATCTGCCAATGTTTACAGGCGTTGACCAGATTACCGGCGACATATACGTCACGCTGTGGGCTGAGGATTTTGTTTTCAAATATGATGAGCTATATAATTTCATTCTGAGCTTTGGCGGCTCAGGCGCGGGGCATGGGCAGTTTGATCGCCCACTAGGTCTTGACGTTGATAATGATAGTAACGTCTACGTGGTTGATAGCAACAATGCAAGGGTCGAAAAATATAGTCCATTAGGGAATTACATTTTAACCCTTTCTGATGTTGTCCCGAACTTTAATGGGATTGAGGATTTAAGCTACGGAAAAAACAAAATATATGTCGCTGACAGGAATAATTACAGGATTAAGGTATTCGATAAAGCCGGCAATTACATAAATTTTATCGGCGCAGGGACGCTCGGCGTAAATTGGGGTGAATTGGCAGTCGCCCCCTACGTTGAATTTATAGATTGCGGCAATTATACAAGGGTCGTAAATTATTCAAGAGACAAAAGCTTGATAGGTAGGTAATTAATGGGTCCATACATAGGCGATTTCAGGGCAGGCTCAACAATTTACGTGACATGGGATACGAATGACGGAAACGGCGGGAGTATTGACCCAACAGTTGATGGTCTTATCTCGGTATTCAGAGATGATAATCCGGCCCCAACGGTTGCAGGCGTGACTGATACTAGAAACTACGCCTTAATAACCGGAATCCATGTAATCAGGATAGTAACAGCAGACGCTTTCTATGCCATCGGGCATGATTACCACGTCATCTTAACATTGGCGACTATTGATGGGCAGGTTGTAAACTCAACTTTAGCAAGATTTAGCATTGAAAACAGGATAATAACAAGTGCTGACATCGCATTTGCTATCAGGATGATGTCCCAACTGGCTCAGAGCGAATTTGCGAATTGTATCCTAGTAAAAGCAGTTGCCGCAATTCCTGCACAGGGGATCACTCCGGGAATGGCTGCGTCAGGATGTATCCAGTATGAGACAATCAAAGTATCGCTGACAAGAAACTTCGTCGCACCTGACTTCACATACTACCTATTATGGCGATATGATGCACTAGGTGACGTGGCTGAGAGAAAGCCAAGTCTGGGAATAGTATGGTAGAATCAATCTTTTGGTGATGAAACAGTAATCAGTGATCAGTGATCAGTGAAGGCTAGTTTAGGAATTGTGTGGTAAAGGGAGATTAAAATATGCCTTTTGTATGTGAGCAATACGCACCGGCAAGCGCGGCGGCACTGCTGGCTGAGATAGAAGTTATGCTCGTTGCGGCGGGGTGGACACTGCACGACAACGTATCTGCAACTGTCAAGGTCTACAAATCCAATGGTGAGCTTGGCGACAGGATATACGAGTATATATGGCTGAGCCTCGCTGGGAGTACTATAACTTTTTACGCTTACGGCTGGTGGAATAACGGCACGCACGCAGGGCTTTGTCGGGGCAATCAACCTTCTACTATTACTTATGTCGCTGGTGAGAAGCGGGTTATCGGTGGGAACAAGGACATCTTCTACATGTATAAAAGCGGCGACCCTCTTTATTGCGGGCATCTGCCGAAGAGGATCGACGCCAAGCCGCTTGCAACGCTGACAGCGCCCGCAGCTGCGGGGGCACCGGTAGTATTAGCTGTTGATAATGTTGATATGTTCGTGCCCAATATGACTTACCAGATTTTTGGCCCCACAGGGGAGGGGCGCTATCCTGTAAAGGTCACCGTCGTGGCGCCTCTGGCT
>CAZWDF010000232.1:0-2673 GCA_964632335.1 uncultured Candidatus Saccharibacteria bacterium
TCATGTGCTTCTACTCTAACCTGCCCCAACGTTTGGCCGCTTTCTAAGTCAAGGTTACCTAGATAGCAACTTCACCAGTAGGCCGGCTGGTGGTTCAGCGCGCTGTGCGGCCGTACCTGATTATAATGTTTCTGCCACTCCTGATTCAATATTTTCGCTTCTGTCCACGCTCTGAATATCATGTCTGCCCTAGTTGAACAATCCATCTCTTCGTGCAGCCATTCGGTATTTGTTCCTGTCCTCTTAGATTTACAGGAGGCCTCTTGACAACAGCACCGACCCATAGTAATATTAATGCCAGAATTACTATAGTGATGGACTACTGCTATGCCGAATCCGAATCAAGCGAATTTGCCGGTTTCAAAGCGCGAAAAAGAACTGCTTGACTATGCACGACAGCGGTATCAGGAACAAACAAATCGCCGAACAGACTGGGGAAGCTTCGCAGTTCTCGGGGCGCTGGCGCTTCTGGCAGGTATAGGGATTGGAGCTGCTGTAGCTCAGAGACGGGACCGTAATCGTGTTTCCGTCATTTGTCCCCACTGTAATCAAGCAGTAGACATCCTCTTGGCTGGTGAGAGGTTACCCATTGCCGAACGTTACACATGCCCCTATGAAGAGTGTGGACAAGAGTTCATCGTGAATTTTCAGCCTTAGGTGTGGGAGACTGGATAAGCTTTTAGACAATTTTAACGAAGATAAATGGGCGGTAAGCATTCGTGGTGCCTACCGCCTTGAGCAACGAAATGGGATGGCTCCCTTTTTCGTGTACCCATTTTACATTGTAACAAAAAGTTGAGTCGATGACAACAATAACGTTCCAAATGGCTGATAAGGATGTGGCGAGGCTGCTGAGACACCTCTCGAATTCTGGTACTGAATCCAGCCTGCTGATGATTGGTATCCGCCTTAGGCGCCGGTCGAAGCAGGAAGGTCCACGAATGGATTTAATTTGGGAGGTGGAAATGCTACCCGACAACGGCGGCATTTATCGCACGTTGCTGGAAGGAGGTCAAAGCGAAAAAGACATTGACCA
Organism: uncultured Candidatus Saccharibacteria bacterium; assembly: GCA_964632335.1. Lineage (GTDB taxonomy): Bacteria > Patescibacteriota > Minisyncoccia > Minisyncoccales > CAZWDF01 > CAZWDF01. Next base: position 1,037 of record CAZWDF010000232.1, read on the forward strand.
TAATCAAAGTTAGTGCGGAAGGCCAGCTAGTGCCTTCCGACCAAAAATAAGTAAGGAGGTGGAAAATGGAGAAGGCACGTAGGCTTCTTAGGGAGTCGCAGGAGTCTCTAACTGAGGGCTTTGGTTTTGAAATCCAAAGAGACACTTGTCTTCAGTTCGAGGGAACTCGGGGTCTCACCTTGGTGAAGGAGCACGCTTTGGTCGAAAACTCAACAACCTGGGAAAGGAGTAAGTTTGAGGAAGTCGTGGGGGAAGCTATCAGGGAAGTACGTGAGGTTCCTTGGGTGGTATTCCCCAGGATTGACCGCTTTGCCCGGAATATTGAGGCCGCAGCTTACTACCTGGGGCTTCTCAGGAAGAATGGCGTGAAAATAGCCTTCGCCCAGGAAAGTATCGTCATAGACGACAGCTCCCAACCCGATGCGCCCATGAAGGTAATGATGTTCTTCATGCATGGATTCAAGGCTGACCAAGACGGCAGGCAAATTAGGCACAATACAGCCGGGGGACAAAACAAGCTGGCGGAGGAAGCCAAAGAGGTGCCGAACGGGATGGTAATCTGGCCCTTTGACTATCTGCCAAAGCGCATCTACGGCAGGATGGTCACCGGCAAGCCTTCGGTAAATGAGGAAAGGACAGCCTGGGTCAGGAAGTGGGTAGATTGGATATCGGATGAAGCGGTAAGCATAAGCGAAGTATGTCGCCGGATGAGTCAGGCCCAAGTCATGCCTCCGAGGCAGGCTAGGCGCTGGAAGGGAGCCGCCAAAGAGTGGGCTAGAAGCAATATAACCGACATCCTGAAGAGCAGGCAGCTACTGGGCGAGTTTTCGTGGAGAGGGAAAGTTTACCTGAGAGACGAATCGTTACGAATCCTGAGCGATGAGCGATTTGAGGTTCTGCAAAAGAGACTGGAGGAAATTCGGGCGAATAGCTATTACAACGCAGCCAAATACGACTACCCGCCCCTGCGGAAGATGGTATTCTGTAACTGCGGGCATAAGATGTACGGCATACCATCATCAGGGGTTACCTATTATCGCTGCCCTAAGTGCAAGAGGATGTGGATTAACGCCCAGAGGCTATGGGGTGACATACAGCGACAGATTAGCGAGTGGTTGCTAAGGGAAGAGCGACTTATACCGGCGATAAGGACACAGTTCGACAGCAAGGAAACCATCGAGCGCCTTGAACAAGAAATTAAAGCAAAGACTGGTGAGATTGAAAAATCGGAAGATGAGAAAGATAGGGCTTTCAGAATGGGCATGGAACTCCACAACTACCCTCCACAGAAAGTTCAGGAGCAAATAGACCGGGCTGAAGAAAAAATACAGACCCTTGAGGCTGAAAAGGCTGATTTGGATAGGCGTCTGGCAACTGTAAAGCAACGGATTCTCAACGAGGAGGGCATAAAACGGTTCTGCCGGTTGGCAGCCAGCAACCTGGACAACCTAACCAAAGACCACTGGGAGATGCTGTTGCGCCTGCTGAAGCTACACGTCACTGTGCACAGCAAGGAACTGATAACCGTGAACGTTGCCCTACCACCTGTAAAGAATACTGCTGAAATCGAATTAAGTCGCTCATCCGGGAATTTCTCCTGGGTCACGGGCCAAATGGCTCGCCGGGGATAGACCCGG
>CAZWDF010000233.1:0-2670 GCA_964632335.1 uncultured Candidatus Saccharibacteria bacterium
TATACAAAAGATGATTCTGCATACAGGGAATATTTAGTCAAATTAAGAAAAATTAAAAATAGAATGTTTACTAAAGAAGGAAAGAAAATAGCAAGAGAAAGACACAGATTTATGGTCAATTTCTTTAATCGTTTGAATAAAGAAATTGATGGAAAATTATGAACCCTTTAGTTTTTTTAGCAAAGCAAGCGGTGGAAAATTTTGTTGAAGAAGGAAAAGTAATTGAACTACCTAAGGATTTGTCGGAGGAATTTTTAAAAAGGAAGGCAGGGACTTTTGTGACCATTATGAGAGATGGCCAGCTTCGGGGTTGCATTGGCACTTACTTACCTACTAAAGAAAATATTGGAAAAGAAATTATTTCTAATGCCATTGCCGCAGCTGCCGAGGATTATCGTTTTGGACCAATTCGGGAAGAGGAACTCCCCCACATTTCTTATACTGTTTATATTCTCGGTGAACCAGAATTAGTTAAGGGCATTAAAGAACTTGATCCAAAAAAATATGGCATAATCGTAAAGACTATACCAATTAAAGGCCCCACCGGTATTGATGTAGTTTTTAATGGTCATTTTGTAGCAAAAACCGGGCTTTTGCTACCTGATTTAGAAGAAGTAGATACAATTGAAAAACAAATTTCAATTGCCTGTCAAAAAGGTGGCATTGACCCAGCGCGTGAAAAGATTTTAATCTACAAATTCACCGTTGAGAAATACCAGTAGTTGGCAGAGGACGGGCCTCTGCTGAGTTCATCGTTCGCGCTTGCCGGAAATGAATTCTTCGATCATTTCTCGGGCTTGCTCATCAGGAAATTGTTGGGGTGGGTGCTTCATTAAATAAGCCGAGGCGGAAATTAATGGTCCGCCAATTTTTCTATCTAAAGCTAATTTCGCCAATCTGATAGCGTCAATGACAATGCCAGCGCTATTAGCTTTATCATCAACATCTAAACGCAGTTCAATAGAAAAAGGAACATTGGCAAACATCCTCCCATCTATTCTGATGAAAGCCAATTTAGTGTTTCCTAAAAAGGGAATAAAATCGCTTGGGCCAATATAGATATTTTCTGGCTCTATTTTTTCAGATAGTAGGCTAGTTACGGCTTCAGTTTTGCTAATTTTTTTACTTTCTAATCTTTCTTGCTCCTTCATATTTAAAAAATCAGTATTTCCACCGACATTGATTTGATAAGTTTTATCAATTGTTGCTCCCCGCTCTTTACAAAGTCGAGCTAAAACCCGATGGACAATAGTTGCTCCAATTAAACTTTTTACATCGTCGCCAATAACTGGGATGCCGGCTTTCTCAAATTTTTTTCCCCAGTTTCTGTCGGAAGCAATAAAAACCGGAATACAATTTATAAAAGCACATTTTGTTTTCAGAGCTATATTTGCCCAAAATTCGGTTGCCCTCTGGCTTCCGACCGGTAAATAATTTACCAAAACTTCGGTTCGGGTTCTTTGAATTTCTCTTTCGATTTCTTTTTCTAACTTTTCTATTGGAATAGGATTTTTTACTGGATTTATTTTATTTTCGACAAATATTCCAATTCCGTCTAAAACCGGTGCTTCTTTAACCACTGTTTTACCTCTGGGTAATTTTAGCCAATTTACCAAATTTGGACTGGCGAAAACTGCTCTATCTAAGCTCTTCCCCACTTTATTTCTCCCTACATCAAAAGCCGAGCTGAATTCGATATCGTCAAAATTATAAGGCCCAATTTTTTGGTGCATTAACCCAATTATCCTTTTCTTTTTATTTCTCTTATAATATTCAATGCCTTGAACTAAACCGGCAAAGCAATTACCAACTCCAATTACTCCGACTTTAATTTTTTTTAACATAGTGTAAAATTAAGAATGATATCTATTTCGCGACCTTTACCCTCGCACCACTTCTCAAAACCAGAAAAATAGTAATTGAGTTATCAATAAAGAAGTGGTGCAGGGTTTGCCTATTGTAACTATTTTACGCGCGTAAAATAGTTTGTCAAGAGACAAACTGTGGAAATCTATGCTTCCTGTCGAACGCCTCCTAAAATCGAATACAATAGAAAATTTGTGGATTTACATCCTTTCTTTTCTGAAGAAGCGAAAAATTTATGCCTGGGAAATTCCAGCCATAATCGAGGAAAATTTTGGTTTTAAACCGGGAAAAATCACCCCCTATCGAGTTCTTTATCGTTTAGAAAAAGAAGGATTTGTCAAAAGTGGATTAGAAGAAAGAAGAAGGGTTTATCAAATCACCGAGAAAGGCAAAAAAGAATTAGAAAAAGCAAAAAGTTTTTACAAAACAATCTTAAAATGGTTAGAAGATTAAAAAGGAAATCGAAAAAAATAAAAATTGGACAGTTGGGGTTGCCGTTGAAATTAGCAAATGAAATTCAAAGAATAGTTAATCATTATTTTTACACTAAAGGTTTGACCTTGAAAGAGGTAAAAGAGAACGCAAAGAAGAGAAAAATAATTTATTCGAGATACGTAAAGCCGGCAAAACAACTTTTAGAACTGGCTGGTTCCTTCAAGAAGGCAATTGAAGCCATAGATAAAGTTGCTGCTTGGGCGAAATCAAGAAATTTAGATTATACTATTGAAACCGTTTTTAAAAAATGGTTAGAATTAGATAGGTTAAAGCCAAAAGAAATAGTCAAGAAACCCTATTATCAAGGAA
>CAZWDF010000234.1:0-2654 GCA_964632335.1 uncultured Candidatus Saccharibacteria bacterium
TCCCTTCCGCAATATACGTCTTCGTTGGGTTCCGCTGGTATGATTTGTTATACCCAGACGTGTTATAATCACCGAATACCCATGACCAGTTGTACAGCCCCCCGCCCGTTGACATATCGACAAAGTTTATCGGCACGTTCTTTTTCGCCCATTGCGGCGTGGCGTTCCAGTCTGCATAGACCGTCTGATTGAATAAGATGGTGGAGCTGGCGGTACTTATATACGGTGCAAGCGTGAGGTTCCAGATCGTCAGGTTTATCACCGCAGTCTCGGATGTTGTAAACGTATGGCTGATGTTCCGTGCTGCGCTGAATGCACCTCCAACCGCTGTCTCATTATACACTACTACACCGTCAATTATCCATGAGAGTTGATCCGGGACTACAGCTCCCCAATTTGACGTGTCGTTGAACTGGACGGTTAATGGGACCATCCCCCCAGTTGAGTTTTTCGTGAACGATGCAATAATCCCGGCGGTTACAGTTATTGGCATTGATTGTGTTGAAGTGTTCGGACCGTTTGCGTTTCTTGCAGTCAGATTAACTAACCAGTTACCTACCCCGAATACCTGCACAGGATTTTGAAGTGTGCTGAATTGGAACCATGTGTTATTACCCGGAGTGACGTTCGTCGCACCCCATGACCAGTTGGAAGGGATGCCGCCGGTAGACGTATCAGTAAACTGAACTGATAACGGCGTATTGCCGTTTGTTGGTGTTGCGTTGAATGTCGCATTTATATCCGGTTGGGTTTGCAGTTCAATCCTGCGAACAGATATTGTAGTTCCTCCCCACGAATTCGCAAATTTTAAGGCATAATACTGGTACGAACCATTATTTGTTATCAATATGTATTTTGGATCGGCAATATTGCTGGATACGTGCTGGTCGAATGATAGTTGTGCTGCTGTTAGTTGCGTCCATCCGGTATCATTTGTATATGTCAGGTTGTTAAATGAATTTGTTGAATTTGAACCCCAGATAGTAAAGTTTTTTGCACCAATATTTGTGAGTGCGCCTGAAACATGCCCGTTTTCATAATAGATCCGTTTTATGATGAGTGGGTATCCGAGGCTTATATGGAATCGTTGGGGGGTTACAGGGGTGGCTGAATTCCATTCATTGTTTACAGCGGGTCCAATTAATGATCTGTATGGATCTGTTGTAAAGTGTGGCTGGTAATATGCATCGTAATACGTTGTTGCTACAGTATATGCGGAAATGTTACTCGGTGGATACTGACTGGTATAAATTGATGAGATGGGTGAAACATTCACCCACGTATTCTGGGTACTGATATTACTACCTCCTGCATTGGTAGCTGTGAGATTTATGCTCCAATTCCCTATCCCGAATATCTGTGTTGGATTCTGGGTTATATTGAACAGGAACCAGGTATTATTTCCCGGGGTGTAATTCTTTGCACCCCACGCATATCCTGTTGGAGATTCGGTTGACGTGTCAGTAAACTGGACTGCAAGGGGTGTAGTGCCGATTGTAACGTCGCTTGGGGTAAATGATGAAACTGGTGGAGTGGATGCTGTTACATTAATGAATGTGATCTGTGTTGAGTTTGCACCGCCACAACCATTCGATGCCTTAACCATAATCAAATAAGTCCCAGTTGTGAATGAATGTATTGGATTTTGTACTGTATCGAATAGTATCCATGTATTATTTCCTGCCGTGTTATTGAAGTACCAGTTCCATGCTGATGGACCTCCGGTAGATGTGTCGTTGAACTGAACTGGACGTGGTGAACTACCTCCGGTAACATTTGATGTAAATGATGAAACAGATGGATCGGAAGATACAATCAGGATGGATTTGTTTTCCCAGTCACCACCCTCCGTATTATTTGCCCAAAGCCTGATGTCATATGTTCCGCTGGAGAATATTGCGGATGGGTTCTGTAAATCAGAAGATTTCGTTTCGTTATTCCAGAAATACCAGTCCCAGTTGCTCGGGCCGTTCGTGGAGGTATCTGTGAATTGTGTTGTTACTGGTGAGCATCCTGTAGTGTTATCAGCGTCAAAATTGGCAACGGTTGGCGCATATAAAGTTACGTTAATATAACTGGTTTTTGTTTCTGTATCATATCCGGAAGCATTGGCAACTTCCAATATCACGGTATATGTCCCGGCACCAACGAAATTGAATGTTGGGTTACTTTCCGTAGATTTGTTTGTAGTTCCCCCACCAAATGTCCAGTTATATCCAAGAATATTGGTGGCACTTAAATCCGTGAATTTAACGGCAAGTGCGGAGACACCGGAGTTATGCCCGGATGTGGTGTTTGCAGAGAATCCGGCAACGGGTGCGGGATATACCGGATCGGTGATGTTATAATAATATGGCGTGCTGTTGGTCGAACCACCCGCGCCGGTTGCTTTGAGCATGATCTCCCAGTTACCCATAGGGAATGCCATAAATGCGGTGTCTAATGTAGTATTACCGACAAACCATGTGCCATTCCCACCGCCTGCCGTTCCATTTCGGTACAACCATTGGTTTGATGTTTCATTGACTGCTGTTGATGTGAATGTAACTACTACTGGGGAGAGATAAGATTGGTTCAGTGGAACATCTGCCGTGAAGTTGCTGGTCGGTGCAAGAACGGCACCTACCGTGATATATCCCACTTTAAGTTCGTCG
>CAZWDF010000235.1:0-2643 GCA_964632335.1 uncultured Candidatus Saccharibacteria bacterium
GCGGCATCGACACCGACACCCTGCGCAAGCACTTTGCCAGGGAGCTGATCGAGGGAAAGGCCAAAGCCAACGGGCAAGTCGGAAAGACCCTATTCCAGAAGGCTATGGGTGGCGACACGACCGCAGCTATCTGGTGGAGCAAGACCCAGATGCGCTGGAAAGAGGTGCAGGCGCACGAGATTACCGGTAAAGACGGCGCTCCGATTACGGTCGCTACGCTGGACGTTTCCAAGCTAGGAACAGAGGTTCTGGCGCAGATCATGGCTGCAAAAGATGCAACTTACGGAAGCTGATTTACTGGCAATTGAGCGCGAGTTATGCAGGCGCAGCCTTGCCGAGTTCGCAAAACGAGCCTGGAAAGTGCTAGAACCGGCTGCTGAGTTGAAGTGGGGCTGGGCGCTGGACGCCATCTGCATACATCTGGAAGCCGTGACCAAGGGCGATATCAACCGCCTGCTGATGAACGTGCCGCCCGGCTCGATGAAGTCCCTGCTGACTGGGGTAATCTGGCCTGCATGGGAGTGGGGGCCACGGAATATGCCGGAAATGCGCTTTGTGGGTACGGCGCACGAGGAGCAGCTGGCTATCCGTGACAGCCGACGCTGCCGTGACCTAATCAAGTCTGACTGGTATCAGCGCCTCTGGCCTATCGAGCTTCTGGCTGACCTGGACGGCAAGCGCGAGTTCGGCAACACCAAGAAGGGCGTCCGGCAGGCTAGGGCGTTCACGTCGATGACCGGTGTCCGTGGCGATCGCGTCATCCTAGACGACCCAATCAGTGCCGACAACGCCAACAGCGCGGCTAAACTGGAGGCTGCTCGGATTGCATTTACCGAGACCCTGCCGACACGGACTAACTCGGAAAAGTCGGCTATTGTGGTCATTATGCAGCGGCTGAACGAAAAGGACATCTCAGGCGTAATCCTAGAGATGGGGCTGCCATACGTTCATTTGTGCATACCTATGCGGTTTGAACCTGAACGGCGATGCACGACGGCTATTGGCTGGTCTGACCCCAGAACGGTAGAGAACGAGCTGATGTTTCCTGAACGGTTCGCGGAAGCCCAAGTTGCTGAACTAGAAAAAACCTTAGGTAGCTATGGCGCGGCAGGCCAGCTCCAGCAGAAGCCATCGCCTCGCGGTGGCGGCATTATCAGCATTGAGTGGTTCAACTATTGGACGTCCATGCCTGCGCTGGATTTTCGATTCATTACGGTCGATACAGCCCAAAAGACGGCAACCCATAACGACTGGTCTGTACTCCAGTGCTGGGGCAGGTCAACGGTCGGAAAGGCAATCAAAATAGACCAGATCCGTGGCAAGTGGGAGGCTCCAGAGCTTCTGGTTCAGTCCAGAGCCTTCTGGCTGAAGCACTTAAACGACCAGCGACCAGCCTACCAAGCCGCAACATTACGCGGTATGTATGTGGAGGACAAGGTGTCTGGTACTGGCCTGATTCAGACATTACGCAGGGAAGGGATAGCTGTGATGGCTGTCCAGCGCAACAAGGACAAGATAAGCCGAGCCTATGACGCGGCTCCGTTTATCGAGTCTGGGAACGTGTGTCTGCCCCAGGATGCGCCTTGGCTGTCGGACTTTCTGGCCGAGATTGCGTCATTCCCGTCAGGCGTCCACGATGACCAGATAGACCCCATGTTTGACGCAATTGGGCTGGTTCAGAAGATCCCAGCGGTCAAGCAAGCCAATTTTGTTCCTATTCCAGTTGCGCACAAGTGGTAAATCTGTGAGAATACGTTAAAAGAGAGTACAAATATGGCACGAATGTCAAAAGAGCAGCGTCTAGCAAATCTTCATGCCGAAGCGCTATCGCAGTTCGATAACGTCCAGACTGCGCTGCGTGATGAGCGCTTGCAGTGCTTGCAGGATCGTCGCTTTTATTCTTTATCCGGCGCTCAGTGGGAAGGCCCGCTTCGGGATATTTACGAGAACAAGCCGAAGTTCGAGGTCAATAAGATTGCGCTGGCGGTTATGCGCATCATTTCGGAATATCGAAACAATCGCATCACTGTTGACTTTGTATCCAAAGATGGCGCAAAAGACGACAAGCTGGCGAATACCTGCGATGGCTTATACCGTGCAGACGAGCATGACAGTGTGGCAGATGAAGCCTACGACAACGCCTTTGAGGAGGCTGTTGGTGGTGGCTTTGGCGCATGGCGCTTGCGCACTGTCTATGAAGATGATGAGGACGAGAACAACGAGCGTCAGCGCATCCAGTTTGAACCTATCTTTGACGCCGACAGCTCGGTATTCTTTGACCTGAACGCAAAGCGCCAGGATAAGGCAGACGCTCGATTCTGTTATGTGATTTACTCCATGACACGTGAAAGTTACGTGGAAGAATGGAATGACGACCCGACCAACTGGCCGAAGGTCATTCACCAGTATGAATTTGACTGGTGTACTCCAGACGTGGTTTATATTGCCGAGTATTACAAGATAGAGGACGTCAACGAAACGATCCGCATTTTCCGTGCTATTGATGGCACAGAAGAGAAATACCGTGCGAGCGAGTTCACTGATGACCCTGAGCTGGAAAACACTCTGGCGGCCATTGGTAGTCAAGAAGTGCGCCAGCGCAAGATTAAGTCGCGCAAGGTTCACAAGTACATCATGTCCGGT
>CAZWDF010000236.1:0-2622 GCA_964632335.1 uncultured Candidatus Saccharibacteria bacterium
GGCTTCCTAAAAATAACCACCTTCTCGGGGTCTCCGTGATACCGGCGAAGCCATGAGGCGGCCTCTCCGGTGGTGAGATTCTCGAGCCACTTCACAAGGTCGAGAGCGTCTCCACTCCATGCGCATTGAGAGAAGCACCGGCCTACTTCTCTGCCGTTGCGATTAGTGGTAACTGTGAAACTCGGGTGAGTGTCAGCGTGAGCCGGGTTAGGGCATGAATAGGTGGTGATTCTGCCCGAGGTACGCCCTGAGCCTGAGTATCTACTTACGAGCAGATTCAGGTCGGTACGCCCTACTAGAGAGGCAATGTCAGAAGGTGCGCCATTAGCGCCCTTAGTGGGTGATAAACTCATTTTTAGTTATCGAAAGCCTTTGAGATGTTTCTTGCCGGAGCCGTCTCAAGGGCTTTTGTGATTCTCCTTTGAGTTCTAACTTGAGAGCGTCTCCGTGTTGGATACGGTCTCTCTAGGTGGAGCATGGATAGGCAGACTGTTCTCGAGAACTAACAGAGGCGGCGACAGCGACACCTCAGCTTCTCTCGGAGTTTTTAGAAGTGTTATCGCTTCTCTGTAGGTCAGAGCTTGAGCCTTCTTAGTTGTCAGCGCACGAACTCGACAGTAAGCAACATGAGACCGGCGTAGGTTCGTCTCTGCTCGAAGTGTTGCTGTGGCGTAGTGGTAATACTCCTCTTGCGAAAGCTCGCACCACTCGACAAGCTCAGCGAACTCCTCACGAGAGAGAACGCCACTCTCAAAGTTTCTCTGTGCTAATGCTTCGAGTGTTTCATGTTCGCATTTAGTCAATGTTTCTAGGCCTTTTAGGTGACTCACTAGAGCTTCATAACGCTTCACGCCGCACCTCTTTCGAGGAGTTCGCGCACTAAAGCGCCGAGAGTGCGGCCTTGCTTCTTAGCTTCACGCTTCAGCTCTTTCACGACAGGTTCAGACACCACTACAGAGAGGCGTGTCGTGTTCCCTTTCGGGTTGATAGTGCGAGGTCGTGCCATTAGTGAACACCTTACTACACCGGTGTAATTCGATTAGGAACTACGCCTGAATAGTTTGCGCTTACGAGGTGGCTCTATTGCCGGGGGAAGCTTTGCGATTACTTCTCTGAGGTCATTGAGATTCGCTGAGACAGCCTGAAGCTCTTTCTCTGCTGATTCCCTTCGCACTCTTTCGAGTTCTAACGAAGCCTGAAGCTCAGCCACTTTTGCTGTGAGTTGCTCTGCTTCTAGGTTCGCTCTTGCCGCTGTCAGCACAGCTCCACTTTGAGTGGCCTTCGCTTTGTAACCGAGAGCCTCAAGAGAAGCCGGAGGGATTCGGTACTCACTCCCCTTCGCCCCGGGAATCTTTGCCGCACCTTTGAGCTTTCCGGCTTTGAGTAGTCGCCTAATGCTCGAGACAGAAAGCCCGAACGCTGAAGCGGCCTCAGCAATAGTCAGCCCTTCTACGGTCTCAACGGTCTCGGGAGGCCTTGAGGCTTCGGTAGAGCTAGAAGCTTTCTCAGCAATTTCCCTTATGAAGTCCATGTTGAAACCTCCTCCGGGCTTCAGAGGGTAGTCATGTGAGTAGTCGCCGGTGCTCATGAGTTACCACCGAGCGCACGAGAGAGCCCATAGGCCGCCGAGGAATCGAGCCGGTCTCTTGAGTGGTCATAACGCTGAGTAGTCAGAGGTGAAGCATGGCGAGCTAGTTGCTGAACTCGGTGCAAAGGTTCACCGGCTTCAAGCGCACAAGTGACAGCTCCGTGCCTCAAGTCGTGAGGGGTTAGAGGCCTTCCGAGGTTCGCCTCTTTGCCTAATGCGGCCACCATTCGAGAGGCTCTGAATCTGTCAATACCGGGAAAGAGAAGCCCTGAAGGGTTCGCCTCAAGAAGTTCGCTGAGTAGTCGAAGCGCCGAGGGTGACAGAGGCACAAGGTCAGAGCGCCCCCCTTTCGAGACCACTTCTAAGACTCTGTGACCGGCCTCCTCCCTAATGTTCTCAGCCTTGACAGAGAGAGCTTCTGAGATTCTGAGTCCGGTGAATAGGCAGAGCGCCACTAGTCCCCGGTGCTGAGGTGAAAGCCTTTCGGAAGCCTTGACTACTTGAGGAGCTGTATCGAGATTCAGGCCGAGCCTCGGTGAGTAGTTAGGGAGCTTCGGCCTTTTGACATTGGCCGCCGGATTATGGCTCAAGGCTCTGACTGTGCATGAGTAGTCATAGAAACTAGACAGCGAGCTGAGCCATTGAGCCCGACTTGCAGGCTTATAGCCGACCTCCTCTAAGTGTCTAGCGAATAAGTCGAGGTGAGCTCTCGAAGCTGTCAGAAGTGTTCCGGCTTTATGGTGCTCAAGCCATTCAGCAAAGCGCCTCAGGTTGTAGCCGTAGGCCTCTCGGGTCTTAGGGCTTGCGAAGCTTCCGAGCCACCCCATGACAAGAGGCTCGACAGGCTGACTAGGTAGTGATAGGTCATGACTACTCGGTGAGTATTCGGTAAGGCTCATAGAAGCACCGTAGCACATAACATACATTAGGTGCGAGATTCGGTGAGCGTTAGCGACTACTCATGACCACTCACAAGGGTGACCAATGACAAGGCAGAGCGGCGAGGTGAGCACCCTCTGCCTTGTCATTGGTCA
>CAZWDF010000237.1:0-2619 GCA_964632335.1 uncultured Candidatus Saccharibacteria bacterium
ATGTCGCAGAGTTTACATACACATCATCGCTCACTGACTCCAGTGGGAACGTGAAAATAACTGTCACAAATACCTTCCAAATTGGTGACCAGGTCATCATCACTCAAGCTGATAGTGGTGTGGCCAATCCTCAACTCGAGGGGTTGCACACTGTCATCGATGCAACGAGTTCAGCATTCACTGTCAATGTCGCATGGTCAACGATCACAACTGCGACCATCGATGGTGTGGTCAGATACGCTGACAATCGCAAGGTCATCTTCAGAGACATCACCGAGTTCGATGCAAACATCGCATACAACGGTGCGTTCAGATGGATGGATTGGTCAACATACGATGAGACTGATTTCACACTGAACCAACCCTCTGCATTGTGGTTGACAAACCAACCCACAACATTCTACATGACACCAGGTCAAGATGCTTGGCTGAACCTACGAAAACCACAGGCAACATCAACGGTGCGCTTCGAGACATCACTTGGTGGTACGTTCTCCAAGACCATCACTGCACTCAATGAGATTTCGCAGGTCGCAGTCGGTGCGGGGAACAATGGTGTGTTCCTGACTGATGGCATCGATTGGTACGACTTTTGGTTCGACAACGGGTCAACACTGTCTCAACAGGACTCGGTTAAGTATCGAGTATATATCGACCGCAGAACTTTGATGGAGCAGTATCACATCGTGTTCCTTGATCGTCTCGGTTCATTCTCATCATTCGCCTTCCAACTCAAATCATATGAGCGAGGAGATGTCACTCGTGAGGTATTCAACCGCAAGGTCGAAGGATTCGTCAATGGCTCTGACCACTGGACATATAACACCGAGGACTTCGGATTCAACCAACTCAATGTGAATGCAGTCAAATCCCTTGACCTCAATTCTGATTGGATGACTCAAGACATGGCCACATACTTCGAGGAGTTGATGACCTCACCGCAGACATTCATCAAGAAAGTATCGTATATTTGTAGCGATACACTTCAGGTGGTGGAGTCAACGTATCAACCTGTGATATTGAACACCAATTCGTACGAGGTATTCAAGCAGAGAAACAAGAACTTGATTCGCCAAAACATCAATGTAAGATTCGCAAACCAGGACAACATAAATGGTTAAGATACAAATCAAATACTCCTCATCGATTGGCTCACAAGTCACTGCATTCGAGGACAGGGTCATTGCTGATGGTGGAGTGTTCGAAGCGCAGCAGTGTTGCATCGACTTCCTGAACACCCTTGGCTATGACCAACAAGGTGGTGGATACCTCGATGTCAAGGAAGATACATCCTTCCCTCTGAACTTCGCAGTCGGAGACATCAGAGATTTCACCAAGCGCACAGGAACGTTCTCCAAAACCATCACATTGGTTGGAAGCAAGAACAACAACGAGATGCTCAATCACTACTATGATGTGAACATCCAAGCAGGTACGTTTGACATCAACAAAGTGACCAAGTGTGCAGTCATTCAGAACGGAGTTCCCATCATTGAGGATGCTTTGCTTCAGTTGTTGTCAGTCAAAAAGACTCAAGTCACTGATGCCTATGAGCAAGGGGTGGAATATGAGGTATTAATCAAGGACACTCGCATTGAGTTCTTTACTGCGATATCCAATGTCGAACTCACTGACCTGGACTTCAGCGACCTCAACCACACATTCAGTGCAGCAGATATCATCGATTCATTCGACAACACTGTTGCTGATGGATACAAGTATGTGATGCCATTCGTCACAAACCCGAACCTCCATGTTCGACTGTTCAAACCTGCCATCTATGCCAAGACCTACTTCGATAGGATATTCGCATCAGCAGGATTCCAATATCAGTGGGATGAATTGACTGCATCCAAGTTCGACAAGTTGCTCATCCCATACAACGGTGATGCCAACACATTCGATGCGCAGGATTATTTGGTTGAGGCAGAAACGACATCGACATTTACAGTTGATGTTCCAACCAATACATTCGGCTCATATGATGAAGTAACAGGATGGACTGAAATCACCGATGTTCAGGGTTCATTCAACCCAACCACAGGCGAGTACACCATCCCAATCACGACCACAGGATTCGGTGATGGATACACCATTGAATATGAGATAAATTACAACTACTATATTAACAACACCAACTCGGTAACGGTGTACAATAATTACAACGCATATAATGGCAGACCGAGAATATCTGCATCATTCGGAACATATACGAACCAACTGTCAAATATCGATGACAACCAAGTCATTGGCACTGGCTTTGCTCTTGCTCCAGGTGTGCATCAATTCAATCCTGCATCATCAGGTGTCAAGACGGGTGGAATCATTGCAGCGAATACTGCATCGACAAGCAACTTGAACTCGGGTGATGTGATGACCATTAGTATTGGTGTGAGTCAGCAATTCACTTCATGGTTCACAAACACAACGTTCCCATACACACCTGCACCGAATCCTGTCAATGCAGTAGTCAAGGTGTACTCACTACGGGTCAAGATACTTCCAACTGCCAACATCAATGTGATTGGTGGAACACTCGCAGTGAATCAGTATGTGCCACTCAAGGTGAAGCAAAGCGACTTTGTGAAGTCTATATTCACGATGTACAACCTATTCGCA
>CAZWDF010000238.1:0-2611 GCA_964632335.1 uncultured Candidatus Saccharibacteria bacterium
AGCTACTACGTCTACATATTTCTCAATACCCAAACCTTTAACTACCGCTTCAGCCCAATCAGAGCCTCCTGCAGACCAGACTACAATTCCATGTCCTCGATTGGAGAGTTTTATAAGGTGTTCTATGTTGTGTCGATTGATTAAGTATTTACCTACTCTTCCTCTACACTCGATAACTACATAGTCTGTGATATCGTAGCTTTCAACATAGTTCCACTCGATAAGCGTATCGTCAACATCGAAATACGCCGCAGGTCCGTTCGGTATCTTAAACATTGTCTGCTACCTTCTTCAATTCTACCACATTATCCTCTGAACTTCTAACATACATCTCAAATAAAGACTTGTTCATTCGGTTCCTGTAGGTAATACCTAGAGGTGCTAAGATAGCTTCATACGAGCGGATTACTTCCCAAGCCTGTTCTTCAGTTTTACGACCGATTGTATCTTCGTCTAGTTCAATCTCAATAAAGTGGTTGATACTATCATCGGAAAAGACTGTATAAAAGACCACGTTAGCGTCTTTAAACTTGTAGATGTGACACGTCTTGTAAATTTTGAAGTTGAACTTATAACCCATCATGAGAGCGCCTTCGTGGATAGTTTCCATAGGTGTCTTATCGACTCTCCAATTAGTTTCCTTACGGATTACATTATTCGAACTCCCAACCGTCTTTTGTTTAAGTGTAACTTCAGCTCTTCCACCTTTATCTGTTTCGCCTTTACGGTATCTAAGGAAGGAATTGTCAGGTCTGGTGTAATATTTATCCTCGCCCTGAGCATAAATGAATTCATACTCTTTATCAACCGATTGAATAAGCTTAATAAACTTATATACTTGATCGCCTTCGACTCTATATTTAGTTTCAAATTCACAATGCCTGTCTAATTTTTCGTTCATAAACTCTTCCATTCTTTGTAGAAATCACACCAGCTATTTCCGCACCCTTTACAAGGACCGCAGAAAGGGCATTTATTCTTTTTTATCTTTGTTTTTAATTTTTTCTTTAATTTCTTTACGAAGTTTGATAACATATTTTACCTTTCTATATAGATCTACAATCCAAACTGCATTACCAGCCAATAGAAACAGTGTAGCACTTACGCCACGTCCTTCAGAGTTAAGGTAGAAAGACGTCAGAATCAGTACCCATCCGATAAGATATAGATCTGTTAATAGTTTTGATTTCATTTGATCTCCGTGTAAATACCTATAGACATTATGATCATACTGATGGCTAATGTTGCAAGTACTATATTTAAAAATTCCATCCACATCTGAGGTTTACTTTTCATTTTCTCTCCCTGTACAATATTTCAACTTCTTACCGTCAAAACAATATCTTTCTGGAACTACACTGTACTTACAAAAAATTATAAGTAAACAGTTTATAATCCATATATATAACAAAACCTTCATTTTTGCATCTAAAAAATCATTCTTCATACATTTTTTTATATACTTCATTAGCTAAGTATTGAGTATCTTTAGAATCAGAGAAATCAATTTGTTTAAGTTGCAGATCATCTAAAAGCTCGGACTTCTTGCTTTGTAGCACATCCACTAAACTCATGGCTGCTGGAAAGCTTTGAAAGAAAAACCTAAACTTAACTTTGTCCGACTTTACCAAATATATCATTGTCTTCTCCATTGTTTAAATCTCTGACTAAGAGTTAGCTTAACTCCTTCTCCTTTATATCTACCTAGATTAACCTGAGTTATAATCTCAGCTATCTTAGCGACTGGTACTGGCTCACCCCAAGCGTCAATACCCACATGAATCTGCTTACCTCTTAGTACTCTCTTGGAATGAGTATGTCCATGAATAAGCCAACTACCATCATCTTCCTTCTGGAAGGCGAATTTTCTAGGCTTGTAGAACTTTTTAGGTAATAGCTTGTTCATTATTTTAAAAAACATTCTTTTAAGTTTAGGCATTCTATAAGGATAGTGTGAGATGTTTACCAGCTCATTAGCTATCTTAAGCTGCATAAAATCACATGAAAAAGCAAAACCTGCCGTGATCATCTCAGCATTAGATAGGTCGTGGTTTCCACGAATTAGGATCTTAGTTCCATTGAGTTGAGCTAGAATTTCTCTAAGTCTAGGCTTACCACATCCAAGTAGAAAGTCTCCTACAACCAAAACACGGTCTTCTGGCTTAACTCTAACGTTCCAGCGTTTAATATACTTTTCTTCCATCTCTTCTAGAGATTTAAACGGTCTATCGCTATAACGGATAACGGCGTTGTGACCGAAGTGGAGGTCTGAAATAAAAAATGTATTATGTCTTGTATTTCTCATATTCCCTTATTACTGGACAAACATCCTCGTCCACTACTTCCATTTCTTCAAGAGTTCCTGTTAATGGACACTCCACGTATTCTATCTTGATTTTCTTAGTTCTGTCAATAGCTTTAATGAAAGCACCTGAAGTTCTAACCTCCATGTCGTTGAATTCTGAAATTATATTCATATTTACCCCATTACTACCATTACTCTTTTTCATCTATTCCTTTAATTTTTTAAGAGCTTCGACTATAATTAAAGCTACAGGTTGATTCCATCTTTCAGCATTATCATTCTCAGATTCTACTTCTTTAAAAGCTT
>CAZWDF010000239.1:0-2599 GCA_964632335.1 uncultured Candidatus Saccharibacteria bacterium
ATGAAGCCCGCTTTCTTTTACTTCATGGATTTTTTCGTGGTGGAGAACGCAATCATTCTATGCTTTGTCTAGCATCTACATTACATAACTTAAATTATCCACTAGAAGTAACTCGCGGTATGCTTAATGGCTCAGCTGAGTTACAAGCAAGTCGTACTGGGGATGAGACATTCCCAGAAAGAGAAGTAGACCTTATCATTAATCAAGTATATGGTCCAAATTGGAAGGGTGGACAGTTCACAACACGCGATCCTAACAATTGGCTAGCACAATACTGTAAGAAGATGGGGCTTAACGTCAAGGAAGACGAGGGTCCGGCAACTTTAGACGGAATCAGCGCAGGGTTTACACATTATCTCATGAACATTGAGAAGAATACTGTAAAAACTGGTATTGACGAGCTAGATAAGGCTATGCCTATCACTGTTGGTTCAAATATTGGGGTTGTAGCAGCAGCCGGTGCTGGTAAAACAGCTCTAGCTCTTAAAATCCTACGTTATAACAGCGAGAAAGGTATTCCTACAGTATTTGCTTCTCTAGATATGCACAGAAACCGTCTATTCGAGAAGGTTATCTACAATATCACAGGACTTAGCAGAGAAGACGTATACGCCAAGTTCAAAGAAGGCAAGGGCAAAGAACTTACTGACCTAGTTAAGAAACACTATGGTAACGTATGGTTCTACGATCGCAGTGCGGCAACTGTAGAGGACGTTCGTAATTATGTTCTACAAGTTGAGCAGACTTCTGGTCAAAAAGTTAAGATGGTTATGTTCGATTACTTTGAGCGTATTAGTAGTGCAGTTTCAGATGATACAGCTTCTAGTAAAATCGTCGCCGGTCAGATTCAGGACTTAGTAAATGACCTAGATGTTGCAGCAATCACTCTAGTTCAGCCGAACAAGTTCAGTTTAGGCGGAGGACCAGATACTGAGATCAAATCATATACTGCGATCAAAGGATCAAGCTTCTTGTATCAATCATTCCGAGGGATTATTAGTCTCAGTCGCCCGTTTTACACGCCGGAGACAAAAGAGATTGATAAGTATATGGTAATCAATATCCTTAAGAACGATCTAGGTGCTCAAGATAGATTCGAGATGGGATGGGTTGGTAAGACTGGCGAAATCTATACCCTAGAAGATCACGAGAGGACTGAACTTAAAGAGTTAATGAAGCTTAAGAACGCAACAAAAGAATCCAAGGATGGATGGGAATAAATACTGGAGTCCGACATAGTGATCGTGAAGGTATTTAATAACGCGACCGTGTAGCGAAGAGTGTGTACAGCTCAAGCCGGTGACCTGTGGGGGAGAGACCCCACTCCTTTTTTCTTGACAACCCCGCCATATTTCTGTATACTACATTCAGGAGAATTATATGAATAAACTAATTGAATATCAAGGCGACCTTTACACCCCAGAAGAACTAGCAAAGAAGCTTGGAGTTTCAGACTTCGAGATCATCGCAAATGAAATGAAAGATTCTTGGTTCGGTCATGCCATGGCTAAACTAGAAGAGCTTGACGAGGAAGAGTAATGGGTAACTACATATACCTATTAGAATTTCGTAGGTATATAGCAGAGTGTGTCTACTTTGAAAGACCGATTGAATTCGACATAGCAAAGCATCTATTGTATAGATATAGAGGAATAAATGTATAGCTCAAAACTCATATATGGCAAGAATCCTTTAGAACGTATTGTGTCAATCGAAGTGTCAGACGACACCGCTACTCTGTTCAGAGAGCTAGAGGATGGCTCACTTGACATTAAAAAAGTACCTAACCGATTCTGGATTCTAGCAACTCGTCCTTTTGGATCGGGCTGGAATAAACTAGAAGGCGAACAAGCTTATAAATTCGGCAAGCAGTATACTAAATTCACAGACTTCCTAAACGACAAGAAAGCACTACCATACAAAGAAATCTATAGTATTGGAAATACAGTCGAAGCTCTACAAATCAAAGATGGCTACACATACTACAAAGGTCTACGTCATGACCAAGTATCTATCCTATCTTTCGATATCGAGACAACAGGACTAGAACACAACGCTGAGTCTAAAGTCATTCTAATATCTAATACATTCCGCAAGCTTGGAAAAGTAACTCGTCGGCTATTTTCTTGTGACGATTATACAAACTGCGCTGAGATGATTGACGATTGGGCTGACTGGGTTAGAGACATGGACCCTAGTATTATGTGTGGACATAACGTCTACGCTTACGATTTGCCTTACCTCAATTTCTGCCACGCTCGTTATTCAGAAAAAGGAATAAAGCTAGGTAGACTAGACAAGGAAGTATTCTTCAACAAATGGGAATCTAAATATAGAGTAGACGGAAGTCGCGAGCTTCATTATCACAAAGCGCAAGTATACGGAAGAGAACTAGTAGATACTATGTTCCTAGCCTATAAGTATGACTCCGTAGAGAAGAAATATGAATCATACGGATTGAAGCCTATTATCGCAATCGAGAACTTAGAAAAGCCCGGGCGAGTATTTTACGATGCTTCACAAATCAGAGTCAATTATAAAGACCCAGAAGAGTTTGCTAAGATCATCCCAAGCAAGGAGGACAGAGACTTGGCCAGGG
>CAZWDF010000240.1:0-2595 GCA_964632335.1 uncultured Candidatus Saccharibacteria bacterium
ATTCGAAAGTAGCACATAAAAGAAAACTATTTATAGAAGTGTAGCACATATAATATTGGCAATATGGCTTATGAGCTTCAAGGTAGCACATGGGTTTATGTAGGCGGCTCAACTGCTCCACCACCACAATCAGCAGATACATCAGCAAGACGAGTATCTGGACCGACTGGAACAATATCTTCTTATAATCCTGGCACAGATGCAGTTACAGTTCAGCCAGGCACAGCAACAAATATCTCCCCAGCCCAGCAGGATGTAATTAGAAGAGCTGGCTCATCAATTCAGCCAACTGAAGATACAGCTTGGAGAGTTGTTAATGGCGTTTATGTTTATACTGGACAAGCCCAAGCTGGTGATTTCTTAAACCCACCAAAAGGAACTTCTGTTCAAATTAGTGCTCAAGGACAAGTTATTGCTCTTCCAACTGGCAAGAACCAAGAAGGAGCTTATGCAACAGACAATAGGATAGTTCCAGCAATAACTACTGATGAAAAGACTGGATTATTTACTGGCAAGCCAATAGTTTATTTTGGAGCATCACCAGCCTATTATGATTTTGCGACAAGTTCTTTACAAAAGTCTGGACAACTTTCAGATACAAGCGTAGTTATTCAGAAGATTTCTACTGGCAAGGTTATGGGAATGGATTACCCTTATGTTTCAGAGATGACTTACTCGCCAGGCAAGTGGGATGTTCCTTACAATATGGGTGGTGGTGTTATTGTTTCTGGAGCTTATGCCCAAAAGATAGATGTCTTGCAGACACAATACCCTGGTGGGTATAAAGATACCGGGCAATTTATTGGAGGGAAGCCATTAGTTGAAAATCCTTATGGCGAGAAGTTCATTAGACAAGATTACGATTACACGACTGTTACTAGTGCAAGATTTAAATTCCAACAAAGTGGAATATATACTGAACAAGGACAATTAGGTTTTGACTTGCGTATTCCTTTTATGGAGAATATATTTTTAAAGACAACTAAAGTTCCTTCAGACCCATACTCTATTTATGTGCCATATTACACTAAAGAACAAAAATCCCAGATGCGAACTCAAGCGTGGGAAGGGTTTAAATTAAAAGTTAAGGACTGGGCTGGAGCGAAGCCAGACTATACTAAAGAAGGTATTTTAATTCCACCACTTTCTCAAAGAGAATGGCTTTCTAAAAATATAATTGGCTCTTTGAAGCTTGATACTGGTATTGCTGGCTGGGTTGAAAGAAGAGTTTATGATGTATTTGGAGAACCTTTAGGTGGAATTAAAGCAACAGGCGTAGGACCATATCCACAAGGCTATTATGGTGAAGCTTCTCTTGATACTTGGTTTATGATAGGAACAGGAGCTTTAGATACACAAGCACACAGAGCTTATTATGCAGCGTTAGAAAAGCCAAAAGTAGTGGTAGAGCCAATCTCCAGAGCTGAAACCAGAATATTATCAAAAGAAGAATTGGCAAGCTTGGAGAAAGGACAGAAGCCCAAATGGTATGAAAACAAATATCCATATAATGTTTTTGAGAATATAATCAACCCAGAGAACTTAAAGCCTGGGCAAATATTGGCAGAAAGCAAAGGCGGTTTCTGGTGGAAAGTGATGGAAGGAGAGAACATAGCTAAACAAGGCTTGTTCCAAGGAACTATTCTTGAAAAGGGAAGCATAACTGGTGGCGTTGAAGCAGTTGCCTTCTTGAGAGGAAGTGAAGGAACTATTACCGCAACAGCTGGCTTGAACAGATTTATTACAGGAGCAGAGCAAGCAGGCGTATCTGGAGCAAGAGGAGAGGTTATGATTTATCCAGCCAATCCGCAATTCGTTTCAGCTCCAATTCCAATTAAACTATACTTGATGTCACAATTACTGCCAGGCGAAACCAAGTTTGGACAAGCTCCTTTCAGATGGACTTATTCAGTAGCCGAGGGAGCTTTCCCATACCAAAAGTCAGTATTGTCAAGGTTTGCTGAAGGAGAAAGCTTGTTTGGCAAGTCAATCAAGACAACATTACGAGGTGAAAGCATAATGAAGTTGCCATTTACTTACAGAACTGGGGAAAGCCCCATGGCTAACATCTTCGGAGCAGTAAAGTTAGCTCCAAAGGAATTTCTGACTTCAAAAGATATTTGGGCAAGCAGACTACTTCCACCAGAAATCTTTGCTGGAAAAGGATTAGTAACAGGCGAAGGCAGGCTCATCTTTGGATTGCAAAGAGGAATACCAGAATTAAAAGTGCCAATCTGGGAATTGCCAAGACGTTTTCTTCCAGAAAGCGTTACTGGACAAACAAAAAATATAGTTGGTTATACAATTCCTAAGTTTTTAGGAGAAAATCGTTTTGTTCAAAGTATATATAAAGCAAGATATGGAGAGGATGTTCAAGGTGCTTTAGTGAAGTATTGGAAGCCTTACGAGATTAGAATATTAGAAAAAAGTAGCAAAGCATGGGAAAATATAATCTATCCATTTTCTACTAAACCAATAGATACTTTAAGACATGAGGCTTTCCATGCCACTAGAGGTTATACAAGCTTTCAGACTGGCACAACAAAAGTTCCATTTACAGCAGAAAAAATGCTTGGTGATTGGTATAAGATATTC
>CAZWDF010000241.1:0-2583 GCA_964632335.1 uncultured Candidatus Saccharibacteria bacterium
GAGTGAAACTTCGGCAGATAGCGGAAGTTCAGGAGAAAGTGTAAGTCAATAATATGAATAATTTATCAAAAACAATTTTAATCGGTTCAATCGCTGTTTTTAGCGCCGGCTTATTATTTGTTGGCTCTGCCCAAGCCCAGCCCCCTTTAGTTGTTGAATTTCAAACAACTCCTTTGTTTAATGAGGCCGATTTACTGCCCGGCGATTCTGTTACGCACTGGATTAAAGTAACAAATAACAGTGGTACCAACCAGAAAATTGAAATTCAGGCAATAAATTTTACTGACCCAATTCCGAATGATGATTTATCGCGAGTTTTATCGATTGATATTAAACAAAATGGGGGTACTTTATATGGTCCTAAACTTCTTTCTGATTTTTATCAAGATGGACAAATTTATTTATCAGATTTAGCTAATGGTAGTACCGTTCAGTACGATTTAACGGTTTCCTTTCCAACCGAAAAGGGCAATGATTGGCAAGTAAAAATAACTGAGTTTGATATTTTAATTGGTTTCCATGGAGAAGGAGGTACTTTTGGGGTTTTGGGTGGAGGAGGCGGTTTGCCGCCCGGTTTAACTATTTTAGATGAATCAATGAGAGTCACAATGGTTGGAGAGACCAGTGTAACTATTATTTGGACAACTTCTTATTTCTCTACCAGCCAGGTGATTTATGGAGCAGCAGGAGAAGCTCATACCTTAAACTTATCAGACAATACTGGTATACCACCAAAATATGGTTATGCTCATACAACTCCTGAATATAACACAAGCCCAAAAGTAACTGGTCACTCAGTCACTATCTATGGTTTAGATTCCGGCGTTACTTATTATTACCGGGCAGTTTCTCATGCTTCTTTGGCGGTTAGCATTGAACATAGTTTCACTACTTTAGGGATAAAAGAGATAGGAGAAATTGGGGAAGAAATACCCACTAAGGAAATACCTCCTTCTGGGGGAGAGCTACCATCTGAAGAAGTGGTTCCAGTTCCAGGAGAAGAAGTTGAAAAACCTGAAGAATTTATTACAGAAGGAGTTGTTTCACCTGAAGAGGGAATAGTTACTGTTCCTCCCGAAGAAAGAGCGCCCGGCGGAGGTTTGGCTTCATTGCTTTTGGCTAGTTTAGTAGAGATACGGGAAACGGCCTGGATGGCAATTTTAGTAACTATTTGCTTATTAGGTTTAGTTGCAATTGGAATTAGCGAGTGGGAATTAGCCCGAAAAAAGAAAAAGAATATATCTTAAATTCTGAAAAACCGAAATCAGTTTAATCGGGGCTTGACAAAAGTTCTGGAATATGCTAAATTCTAAAATAGAAAAGATAGCCACCGTAGTCGAAGAGAACTTCGTTCTCTTCTTCACTTTCGCTTTCGCTATGCGAAAGCTCGGTAATAGATTAGAGGAGGGTAATTGAGTCAGTTTTGTTTTTAAAATTTTACAACTGAATAATTTGTGGATAACTTTCGTAAATCTAATTTGACTTTTCTAGAATAATAAATTAAGGTAAAAAATCCAGGTGGAATTCAAGCCGAGTTTATAAATTTAATTTTTCCCTTGACAAATTAATTAAATAAGTATAATATTAAAAAAGTCAAGAAGTTAAAAAATCGCCCCGTTAAATAGTCTGCATAGCAGAATATAACTGGGGTAAAAAAAATATGCAAAAAATAATTTTAAGTTGTAAAAAAGCAAGCGGAAGAATCAGTAAACCGCTATATTCAGTTTTAGTTATTTCAGCGCTTATTGCGCAATTTTTTGTACCAGTGGTGGCCAGCGCCCACAGCGGCATGACCCTTTCTATTAATAGTGGCTCGGCCACGACATTATCCTTGGACGTCACCCTGAGTTTGAATTATTCAGGTAGCGGCGGTGCGCCAACGGTGATGCGTTTTGTCAACGACACGACTCCTTCGGACAGTTGTCCTTCTTCTGGGTGGAGCGTCTGGGAAACCTACGCTACAACAAAATCCTGGACTTTAGCCGGTAGCTCCGGTGATTATGGCGTAAAAAAAGTTTGCGCCCAGACGGCGCACGGGACAGTCGGTAGCCCTACTAATTCTAAGTCTGCTAACGATACCATTTCTTATATAGTCGACAATCCTCAATTGGGCCAATCTTGCGGTTTAGACGTTGCTTTGGTTTTGGATAGTTCCGGTTCAATTAATAGCACCGAACTTACCCAGATGAAGGACGCTTTCAAAGGATTTGTGGGTACTTTATCGGTAACGCCGACTCAGTTTTCTGTGACAGATTTTGACACCACGGCAACAGTATTGCAAGGTTTTACCAGTAATGTTTCTTTGATAAATACCGCAATTGATACTCCAATCAGCCTCGGGGCTACTAATTGGGAAGATAGTTTATTGAAAGCTCAAAGTACTTTTGATCCGCGAATATTAGTTCCAAATTTGATTATTTTTTCTTCTGACGGTAATCCTAATAAATATAATCCTAACCAAGGACCTGGTAACGGATTTGATCAAGCGTCTTTAAATGCAGCCATAGCCCAAGCTAACATTATTAAGGGTTACGGCACCCGCATAATTACCCTGGGTATCGGTTCTGATGTGGTACCGGCTAA
>CAZWDF010000242.1:0-2581 GCA_964632335.1 uncultured Candidatus Saccharibacteria bacterium
ATGCCCTATCTAGGGCCGTTAGCTTGGCTTGTGCCTCGACCGATAGCGCGGCCCACCCTTCCCTGGCCTTCATTAGTTCGGCATCAGATTGAATCTTGCCCTTTTCTAGCTCCGCTATCTTCTTCTTCGATTCCTCGCCAGCCTTATTCAAGTCCTTAATCTGCGCCTGAAGCTCAATAATGGTGCTCAGTTTCATCTTCTCGTTTGCCTTGGTAATTTGGCTTAGGTTAGTATATGCACCGCGCCAATACATATATTTATCTTGTAGGCTGGCCCTATCGCATACCACGTATGATGCGGCAATCAGAAACAGAAAGCCGCCAAGAATATGCCACCTATATTTCTTTAGCATTTACCATCCCCTCCAATTCATTAATCATTTCTTGCTTATAACTTCATATATTTGTTTTCTCGAATCCCCGTGTCCGCTAGACGACCCCATCATCGTTACCCTGATAAATTCTACCGTAGAGGCTGGCTTCGCCTTCTCTTCCGCATAGCTTTCATCCCACCGGAGAGCCGAACCCGTAATATAATCATAGCCGGTTCGCCTGACGACCCCCTTCACCCCGGCCTCAAACCACGTAACGGGTATCCGCGACGTAACATGAAAATGACCGCTAAAAGCCGCGTCCGCCGTAGGACATATCTTCCTTAAACACTCAGCCCTATTCACCTTGCCGCCAGGAGTATAGCCGCCACCATAATTATGATGAAAATAACAGGTGAAGTCATGCGGCCAATGGGCCTTCTTCATGCTGAATTTAGCTAGGCATGAATATCCGCAATATGGCAAGCCCAAAACTACGCTTATATATTGCTCTGGAACAAGGCCAACTTGCCGCATTGTTCGGGCCTCGTGGTTTCCGGCTATCAAAAATAAACCCTTGTTTTTTATCGGTTCAAGCAATTTGCATATCATATCCATTTGCTCTTTGGGGGGGATTTTTTGTAAATAAACATCGGACTTGCTACCGATGATCGCATTCTCCATGAGGTCGCCCATCCCGGCCCAGTAAGCGTTAGGGTTATCTTTAATTTCATCTATGACCTGACTAATAAAGTCTAGGTCTGCCTGCCTGCTACCCAAGTGCCAATCTCCCAGGGGATATAGCGTAATAAGCTCAGCATCGAAATCCTTGGAATAGAATTCCATTATCCCCCCCCTTCATACTCAGCGATGACTTTGTCTAGCTCTGGCAGTCCGCGAAACTCAGCCTCTTCCTTGAGAATCTCGCACAGCTTGTCCGCCGCCCGTAGCTTGGCGATGATGGCATCAATCTCCGCATTGGAAATAATGCAATCATATTGTTCTTTTAACTGTAATTCAAGGGCTTCTATTAATTCCCCGGTCGTATATTTGCTCATTACCCCTCCTTGTCATTTACAGGAATATCGCTGTCCTTCTTCTTCTTGCTGTAGATATTATTGGTAAACGATTTGGTCTTGCCGTTATATTTTTGCCATAAACGCTTACCCAATACCGCTCCGAGGCCAATGCTCAGCCCTTCCATGTAAGCAGTAAAGGGGGCCTGTTTATGAAGCGATGTCCACACGAAACCGAAGGTAAGTAGGAAAGCAAAGACAGCGCAGGCAATAGAACTGTTTACGTATCTATTATTATCCACTATCTCTTATATCCAAGCCGCCTAATCTTCGCACTCGCGCTCGAAACGCTTAACTTCATTGTAAATTTTCATTACACGGCTGACATACTTCTTGTTCCTTAATGAACCATCCTCGTCCGGGTTCCCGCGAGACCCCCCGTTATATTGTGAGAGGCAAATCGCCAGATTACTTAACCAATAATACTTATCTGTATATCTATTGCGGATAGACTTGTCTAATAGCATACGCACCAGCTTAGCATACAGCATTATGTTTGTCATGGGATCGTATAATGATTCGGCTACCTTTATCATGTCCCCGCCCTCGGTTAGGCCAAGAGAAACGGCGGTGGGTAGCATAATCTGGCCTATCCCATACGATGCCGATACGACTTCCGGCTTCCATTTATTCCATTCGGGCTTATCCTTCAGATAGCGATCCCAAAAGGCCTGCTCGAAACGATACGCCCCGGGATTAAGGTCAGACTCAGCGATACCGATGGACTTCAATATGAGTTTCTTTACTGTGTACTTCTTGCCCGCGACACAGAACATCTTATCGTATTCCTGCGTGTACGCCATCACTTGCCCCCCATAGACTTTTTATAGATTTCCTCACCGGATATTTCGCTGTTACCCAATAAGATTTCACTATAAAATCTAAGTCCCTTAGCCAGCAATTCCCTTGCCTCGGGATCAAGCGATCTGACATAATCCGGCCAGTCGCTTTCTTTAATGCCCGATAACGGATGCAGGGCAGTAAAGGATTGTTTTATGCCCGACAGAAACAGCTTCTTTATCTTGTTTATGTCCTCTTCTTTATGGCGCACGGCAACGATTGTAAGATATTGGTTCATATATTTTTTGACCTTATTATGCTCGCCATATCTATATGCTAATTTCATATTATATAGCGCATCGCTGGATGGTGAAAGATATGGTCCGCCGCCCTCCTTGCCGATGGACTTTAAGTA
>CAZWDF010000243.1:0-2572 GCA_964632335.1 uncultured Candidatus Saccharibacteria bacterium
CTCATATGACTGGCTTCCGGAAATCATGATTCTTTCACAGGCTCAATCCGCAATCCGCAATTGGATCACTTCCGCTGCCAGGCGCCGCGCGGGCCGAGCTGGGCTTCCATGCTCTCGACCAGGGCGATTCGCCGCGACTGGTTCCACGACGTGGCCGCAACTACCAGGTCTTCCGCACAACCACAATCGTCATATCGTCTTCCTGGTCCGCCCCTTCGATGAACTTGTGGACCTCCGCCCGCACGGCCGTGATGAGTCGATCAACCGGACTGTGCCGCTCCGCGCGAAGAGCCGCGACGAACCTGTCGGTTCCGAAGCGCAGCCCGCCAACATTGGGGGCTTCGAAAAATCCGTCGCTGGCCAGGACAATGAAGTCGCCTTTCTCGAAACGAAATCGCCCCAGCGCCGCTCCTATGCCCGCCGGCACGCAGGCCGACAGGGGCGGCCCCGTGGCGGCTGCCTGCTCGAACTCGTCGATCCGCCGACGGTAGAAGATCACAGGCCCCTGCCCGGCCGAGGCGTAGATGAGCGTCGAGGATCCCGGATCGATTATCCCGACAAAGCACGTCACCATGCGATCTTCCGGCATGTCCATCACAAGCAGTTGGCCGGCATCCCTCAGGATAATGGCCGGATCACGCTGGCTTAACGCGAAAGCACGGAGGACCGCCCTGGTTTCGGCAATTATCAGGGCCGGGCCCATCCCATGCCCGGCGGCGTCGGCAAGCGTGACCATGACCTGACGGTCCGGCAGGACCATGAAGTCGTAGGTGTCGCCTCCGGTTTGGTCAGCAGATTCACTCCATCCGCCCAATTCGAACCCTTCGATCTCGGGCGGACTTAGAGGCAGCAGGCCGCGCTGTATTTCCGAGGCCAGAGCCAGTTCCCGGCCAATCTGCTGTTTTTCCCGCTCGGCCTGGATTCGCGCCCGCAGCAGGGCCTCGGCCACGATCACGCCCATGATCGTCAGGCCTATAGGAGTCATTGCCACGCTGGCGTGCAGATCAAAGCTCGCGACGCATGTGTCCATCGCCCCGGTCGCCAGGGGAAAAACGACCGCCAGAAGCATCAGCTTGGTGCGAGTGAAGGCGCCACCCACCTGCCGTCGCATATGGGCGTGGTATCGCCACAAAGAGTATAACGCGAAGATGTTCCCCGCCGCCCACAAGGCGAAAGACACGCAGGAAAGAGGCCCACTTTCAGGCATGTAGGGCACCACGTAAAGCCAACTGCTCGTCCTGGCCAAAGGCACCAGGCGGGCCGAGATGAACCATGGTGTCCAGGCCACCGGAAAAAAGGCGATCGCGATGACGTAGACCCACCCAATAGGCATACGGCCGATCCGGGTCCTGTCGCAGTACAGGCAGACGAAGTGCATCAGCATGGCCGTCCCAAGAAATGCCAGAACCTGCATCAGCCGCGTCAAGAGCAGCGTTCGCTGGGGACCGTCGGTGATCCGCGAGGACGGCACCCCGGCCGGGACCACGTTGTCCATCAGGAACGTGATGGCGCATATGGCCGCACAACATAACAGAAGGTTGCCGAATAGCAGGTCGAGCTTGCGCCTGCCGAACAGGAAGTAGGTCACGTAGAAGATGACGGCCAGAGGCGCGGTCACCATGAGGCCGATCAGGTCGTGCAGCGAGAATGTGTTGAACTGGATCATGTCGGAATCAGAACGTGATCCCCAGCGAGATCGTGAAGGTCCTGGACCGGCCGAACTCGTGCCGGATCTCGGGGAACATGTCTTCCTGGTAGCCGATGTCGATCGTAAACGCGTCGCACGGATATATTCCCACTCCGCAGGTCAGGCCGGTGTGTGCGCGGGTGTCCATAGCCAGCCCGCCGCGAACGAAAAGCCAGTCGAAGATGCGGTGGTCCACACCGGTGAAGAAGCGGTTGACGCAGATGCTCCCCTCATGGTTGAAGTACGTGCCGAACTGGTAGTCCAGCAGCACCATCGAATCCTTGGCGTACTCGTAGGACAGCCCCGGCCGAAACGTCAATTCGTGAGTGGTGTCGCCAGATTTGGTCTCGGGGATGCTGAACTGCGGGATGCCGAACATCGTCGTGCGGTCCCGGCTGAAGGAGTACTGCACCACCGCCCCGCCAAGCAGCGGACCGCAAATGCGGTTCAGCGTGCCTAGCGTGAAGCCGTAGGAGTCGGAACTGGACTTCGAGATGTCTATCGGGCCCATGTCGTAAAAGGCCTGCGACCGGCTGAACTGGAAGCCCGCGCCGAGGGCCCAGTCATCGTTGACCTTCTTGCCCCAGTTCATCTGGTAGCGGCTGAGGTTGAAATCGAAATCCAGGTCCTGGCGTGTCTTGCCCTCGTCGGCCCAGACCTGTGCGAAGGCAGGCTGGAGCCGGCCCCACTTGCCCAGGTCCACGGTCGCGGCCTCGGACGCGACGTGCAGACGGGGACCCTGCCGAAAGCCGATGGTCGAGTACTGCGGGATCATCGCGACGCTCCGCCCGGCCGGCCAGTCCAGCCAGCCGCCGGCTGCCGGGTTGGCGGAGGACGCCCACCTGCTTGCCGTCCTGGTCTATCGCCCGGACTTCCGGGACCCGG
>CAZWDF010000244.1:0-2571 GCA_964632335.1 uncultured Candidatus Saccharibacteria bacterium
TGAACACGTCCTCGAAGTAGTTGCAGCGAGCTTGGATGGAGTCGGTGAACATGTCGCTGAACGTCATGCCCAGAGCCCTGTTGCCTGACGTGGTTACACCGAGGTCGAGTATCTGCGCCTGCGCCACGTTCGAGAGCTGGAGGTCGAAGTACTTGATGCTCTCCAGCACCTGCGTGACGTTGGCCGGTGTGGCCTCCAGCGAGAACTCGACGCCATTGGGCAGGCGCAGGAAGCCTCGTTCCATGATGCGCAGCTCGGCGGCTCCCGTGTCGAGCTTGTCTCGCGTCGGCTTGTCCAGCCCGCCGGGCGGCTCGGTGATGACTGGCAGCCCGCCCATCTTCTCCACGAGGATGAGCAGCAGAATCTCCAGCTTCTCCTTGGCGAACCACGGCTTGTGCATGGCCCGTAGGATGGGCCGACCCTTGAAGTTGTCGCCTTCCTTGTCGTTACAGAACCAGAGCAGCTTCTCGCCCGGTATCTCGACCAAGCTGCCGTCGCTCTTGTACTGCTCCACCTTGGCGATGCTGCCTTCCTCGACGTAGATGTCCTTGATGGAGGAGGGCGGGCGATAGGCCAGCCGTTGGACCCAGACCTCGCGCCCGTCCGTGGCCCAGATGACCTCGAACGGGGCGAACCCGAAGTCGAGGTACAGGAGTGCGTTCTGGAGGAAGGAGCGCCACGGCGTCGTCATGCGCCGGAAGAAGACGTCCTCGCAGAAGTCGGCCATCTGCTCGGCCTGCTCATCCTCGGGGTCGGCGCTCTCGAAGTGGCACGATGCTCGAACCACGGGAAGGTCGAGCGCCTTGCGGATGCCCGCCACCTTCGGGTCGCTGAAACGCATCCGGTCGTAGACCCGGTAGGCGTTGCTCCCCGTCAGCTCGTACAGGTACTCCAGCTCCATGAGCCGTTGGCCACCCGTGCCGCTGCCCGCGTAGGTCTGCGCCGAGTCGCCGAGTTCGCCCTTCGGCGCGGCTGGAGCGGAGGCCAGCTTGAGGCGGTCGAGGAAGCTCATGGCTCCATCCTATGACAGCGGCTAGGGTTCATCTTCACCACGTCCTCCCTGACATGCCCGCCATCACAGGATGGTCGGACTCCGGTGCCTCATACGGCGTCGATAGCGCACGCCAGTTGACGAAGAAGTAGCGCAGGGCGTCGAGCACGTGCGTGTACTCGCTGCTCTCGTCGTAGATGTCGACATGCCGCTTGTCAGGCTTCACTCCACCTACGGCTTCCTGAGTCCAGCGGCACTCGTCAGAGATGACCAGCGGCAGGGCCGGGTCGGCCAAGGCTGAGATGATGCGCACGCAGCCGTCACGGATGGAGGACGGCCGACTGAGCGGGGCGAGGCCGTGGCGCAGGAAGACCTCCACCTCCGACTCGGCGGTCTGCACGTTGACCGAGCGCCCGGCCGGGTCGCAATAGGTCACGTGTGGAGGCAGGCCGAGCGACCAGCCCTTCTCGATGGCGAGGATGCCCGCCGCGAACTCGTCCGTGGTCAGGTCGTGAGGAACCCACTCGGCCACGACGAAGGGCTGTCCGGCCGGGGACACCTGTATCCAGAGGCAGGCCGGCGAATGGTAGCCGAAGTCGACGGCACGGAAGGTCTGCCAGCCCGACACGATGCTCACGTCAGCCGTGTTGACGGCGTCGTTGAAGCGCTCGAAGTACGCGCCTTCCGGGCTGGCGAACGCTTCCTGCGCTGTCTCCGGGTACTCGCGCCGGGCCAGCCTTGGCTCCGGTGCCTCAAGCACGTTGAGGCGATACCAGTCGGGCTCCATGAGGCGGTCGGGTTGAGCACGCCAGTCGAAGAACACCGTGCGCCAGCGGCCGCGTCCCTGCTCGCCCATCTTCCAGATGCGGCTGGCGTGGTCACCCGGACCGTTGCCGGTGGTCACGATGTGCAGCCGCTGACAGGCTTCGTTGAGGCTCACGAGCTGCGTGTCCTGCCAGTCCCAGAAGCAGAACTCGTCGGCCAAGGCACCGAAGGCGGCGCGGCCACGGGCGATGCGCTGCGTCGCGGGCAGGGCTTCGATGCGTGAGTCGTTGTCGAACCAGATGGCGGTCTGGGACTGGCGCACGATGCGCCTCGGACCGAGGTCGCCGGGAAGACCGCCATGGAGCACGCTCACCCGGTGGATGGCGTCCTGCGCCTCGGCGAAGTTCTGACGGCAGACGAGTACGAGGCGGTTCCCCCAGTACATCGTGCAGTAGAGCCAGAACACGAGGTCGAGCCACGTGAAGCCGAGCTGCCGCGCCTTGAGCAAGAACAGGCGCTCCTCCTGCTCCATCAGCTCAAGCGCCGCCTTCTGGCAGGGCCAGAGCTTGAACGGGATGAGCGTGCCGGTGCGCTTGTCCTCGATGTGCGTCGCTTCCGCGAACGTCACGGGCGTGGGACGCTCGGTCAGCACCGTCGAGTCAAGTTTCGAGCGAAGCATCTGCATAGCGTCTGAGGGCACTGCAGAACTCCTCCCACTTGTCGTCCGGTACGTAGGTCTTGGCGATGTTCTGGTACGCCTCGATGAGCGCTTCGCAGACGAATTGGAAGTCGCTTTCATGCTCTGGGGCCGCTAC
>CAZWDF010000245.1:0-2563 GCA_964632335.1 uncultured Candidatus Saccharibacteria bacterium
TTCCACAAACATGACAAGTTGAATTTTCGGCTTTGTAGCATACACAGCCACATTCCTCATTGTCACAAAGTTGTAATAGGGAAGGTTTTGGCATTTATATCACTATTCATAAAAGTAGATATGTCTATTTAAATATTTCGAAATAACCATTAACCGCAGAATACAACGAAACACATTCCTTTTTTAGGAATTACCCACTCGCAAACTTTGTTTATTGTTCCAATATATGCAATTATCCATGTGCTTATCTTGTTGCTACTTCCTATCTTTAATATATTCCATGTTGAAGTTTTCCAACCTTCAGACCAAGCACCAAAGTTACAATACTTTATGGCTAAATGGTATGTAGTTGTTACTGGATAATCATCAAGTTCGACATAATATACTGCAAATCCATAATTCTCAGTTGATTGAGATACCCAATTACCTCTTTGTGGTTGTATAAAAGATATGTCACAATTTAATTGGGATCTTGTTGAAGCATTTGATATTTGTTTATCTACCCAACTACCCCTAACTCTCGTTCTTGCTCTACTATTAGATACTCCGTCAGTTGAATAAAATAAGAATGTTGGTTGCACCTCAGTAGTTCTTTTATTAAAAGATACTTGCATACTATAGGAACCTACATTAGAACCACCACTGTTTACTGCAGTGTCCCAAGCCTCATAATCGTAATCATAACGTTTATAATATAATCCTCCTGATATATAATATCCTAAATGTATGTGATTGTTTTCATCAAAAACTGAATGGGCCATTAACACGGTTGATGAAACGTCAGTTACCCAATCTCTTGCACTCCAAGAACCACCACCCTTTAACTTTCTACATATATTATTAACTGTTGGGTTGTTTGTTGCTCCCAATCCTATCCAGTAAGCATATAAATTTCCATTAGAATCTACATTTATCCATTGATTATAATCGTCTGCAGTGTCAGCTGTAAGAGCTGAAGGTGGACTACCAGACCATCTTGTAGATTCATCAGACCTGGCATAACATACTTGATAATATGTAGGATTTGCAGTCCATCCCTTTCCCAACCATAGTATGTGGGCATAATCATCGTCATCTACCTGTAGATGAGGTTGTTTTTGAGGATATGTTGAATTGTAATAAACGACATCTTTATTGACGAGTATGGAATCTGCAATCGGGTCATACTTTATATATCTTATATATCTTCCATAGGAAGAATAGTTATATGAAATACAATCATAGGCAATGTGTATATTTCCACTTCTATCAATGTCCATAGACACAGAATATTTTAAATCTGCTGTAAGTCCTGTATCTGTAGTAAGATATTTAAACGCCCAATCATCAACACCATCATCCCACAATAACATGATATTATCAGTTGAAGCGTTCTTGTATATACAAACAACATAAACTTTTCCTCTTTTATCACGGACAGCTCTTGAATTTTTAACTGTCATAAATCCATCAGGAGATGTAAAATTTGTAGTATTTGATATTATACTGTCATCTCTGTATATTACCCAATCAGAAGTTAAATTAATAGTTCCAGCTATTTCCCAGGCACAAGTTAGGTCTGAAGACCTTCCTGCAAAATAAATATCCCAAGATGAAGCTTTATACATTTGACCTGGGTTTTGTATATACCATGCTGAAGTCTTTGTAACACTTCTATCTTTTAAGATATCCCACGAGGATGTTTTTTGTTTTTCATTTCCTATTTGAATTACCCATGTAGAAGTCTTTGTAACAGACTTATCTTTAAGGATTGCCCATGAGGAAGTTTTTGAAACGTTATAAGTATCTCCAGCATCAGTAAGTGCAATGTCTGGAAAGGTTCCAGGGCTGCGAAGTGGAATATCTGGGCTCATGTCGCATAACCTCTATTACTCCTCCCAACGTGAGTGTCATCTTCACGACAATCCAACTTAGTATATATATTTGGATAATACCATGTAAATGAATAAGCTCCAGCAGTTCCAGTTGTTGCAGAACCTATGTATTCTCCAGTATCAACTCTATGAACATCAACTGTTAAACCACTTCCTGTTCCACTATAACCTGTTACATTACCAGAAAGTGTAAATGTTTTTGAATGATATGTAAGCCAAATCATACACTGAGGATTATATGTTGATAAAAATAAGTATGATTTATATCCTCTGGATGTTGCAACTATTGACTGCTTTTCAGGGAAAGAAGTGTCAGGGTCATTTGGATGTTTTTTATAATGTCTGGTAATGTTAGAAACACATTTTTCATAAAATCTTCCTGTAGGCGCATAAATACAAAGGTCCATCAAAGATAATCTACCGTATCCTATTCCTGCAGAAGCTTTTTTCAACATAGTCATTAAAAATACAAAGTATCCTGCAATTAAAGGCATGTGAAGGTCCCACATAACATTGTGTAAATAATAATTGGTAGCATTTATTACGACATCTCTGGAAGCTGTTCCTGTTTGGTTTGCTGCTGTATTTCCTGGAGCAAATTGAAAATAAGCAACAGTGTGGGTGTGAACTCCCTCTCCATCTTCATCTAAATCAGAAGTATAGTTTAATATGACATAAGCACTTAAGCC
>CAZWDF010000246.1:0-329 GCA_964632335.1 uncultured Candidatus Saccharibacteria bacterium
GAGAAAAAAGGTTATTGACCAAGTGGTCGCACCTTTTAATGCTTAATTTATAAAATTACAATAACAAATCTACTATCTACTTTTTATATTTTATTACCAAGTATCGTCTACAACTTCATTAGAGCAATTCGTGTCATAAACATCCTCTTCACTTTCAGACCAGTCAGCCCAACTCTTGGTAATAGTTGTCTTCGAGACCCAAGGAGCTATAATAATGGTGCCTGGAATTTTTTCGTATTTTTCCTAAGAGACTATAGAAAAATATAATTAAATTCTGTTAACCTCTACCTAACCTTAGACAAGGCACTAAAGGTTTGGTTAAAAACCAA
>CAZWDF010000246.1:339-2561 GCA_964632335.1 uncultured Candidatus Saccharibacteria bacterium
AATTATAATTTTTCAGTTATTAATTTTATAGGCTATAAATACAAAAAATTGAAATACTTATCAACATAAAATTCCAATCATTAGTTAATTAATCTTATCAACATACAAAATGTCAGCCCACAGAGAATTTTTCGAAGCCCAGCAGTTGCTTAATAACATATTTTATACAGGACATATGATTAGTGATGCTAATGTTGATTGGCTGATAAGCCAATTGAGAGAACAAACGTATCGTATGGTAAGATATAATTTAGAACAGCATAATCGCTCATCAATTGCTACTACAAGACCTATACCAATAGTACCCACTCAAGTATTCACTCCTCCGCCCCGACGCAATCCACTCGAGAAATCCAAGGTAATTGCCAAGAAGAAGCTTGAAGAGGCATGTCCTCAAGAATGCGCCGTATGCCAAGACATCCCTAAGTACAAGGATGCTGTTTGTACTGATTGTAACCACTATTATTGTAAATCTTGCTGGTCTTCATGGATGAATGCCGAGAGAAGCAACAAAAAATGCCCGACTTGTCGTAAGGATATGCCCAGAACCACTAGCTTTAAAGCCCGTGTGACCAAGAGACGCACTCTTATTATAGAAGATTAATTTTGTAGTTTGTACTCTGTAATTCTGTAATTTTTAAAAAACCAATAATAAGTATTATAAATTTTCAGTTAAGGTCAAAAATAGCTTAAAATTAAAAAAATTGAATAAAAAATTTTTTAATTTAGTGATTAGTACATAACTTAAACTCACATCAATTTTTGAAAAATTCGCAATGGAGACTACTATGGAAACGCGTATGGATATGTTCAAGAAGTACTTGGACAAAACTAATATGGAGCATAAGCAATATCAGTATGATGGTGTTCGCTGGTGTCTGAATAATGAGCTGAGGGAGGACCCTCCTTGTAATGTCCGCGGCGGTTTCATCGCTGACGAGATGGGTTTAGGAAAGACTATTATGATGATTGGTTTGATGTATAGCAATTTTGTGACTCGCACACTTGTTATTGTCCCGCCGATTCTTATCGATCAATGGTTTGTCCAAATCTATAAGACAACAGGTCATAAAGCTCTTATTTATCATGGTGATGATAAGAAGACTATTACAATTGAAGAGCTCTCTGCTGCCCGTATTGTTATCTCAACTTATGGCGCTATTACGCTGACAAAAAAGCAGATTAAGGATGAAGTTGTTACTATGTTACATAGGGTTTCGTGGAATCGCATTGTATTTGATGAGGCACATCATTTGAGAAATTCGAAGACTACTCGCTATATTGGTGCCCGCCTTTTGCCAGCCAGAATTCGTTGGCTAGTATCTGGCACTCCTATTCAGAATAGCAAGGCCGATTTCTACAGCTTATGTGCTCTCGTTAGATTGCCTGCTAGCTTCTATACTGAGACTGACAATTTGCGACTTTTAGCCCGCTCCTTCATATTGAAGCGCACTAAGAAACAAGTTGGCATCGTTATTAGCGACATTCATGTAGGCAAATCTGTCGTTGATTGGGCTTCCCACAAGGAAATGGCCTTGTCTGAAGAGCTTCATTCTGCCTTATCATTTAGTCGAGTCAACCCTGAAAAGGGAATGAATAAGCAAATTGTTGGCACATTCCGTAATAAAGGCACACTCGCGCTTTTGTTACGTGCTAAGCAAAGCTGTATTTATCCTAAATTAATGGCTAAACAACTCGATAAATTGGTTCAAATGGGCTTTCTCGGCGACTATTCCTCCTATAAAGAGGCCTTCGATCATAGCAGCAAATTAGATGCCGCTGTCAATAGCATCCTTGAACGCAAGGATAATGGCTGTGGTAAGCTCATCTTCTGTCATTTCCGCGAAGAAATCGATGAAATTGCTGACCGATTGCGTAAGGGAGGCATGACTAAAGTCGCCACTTTTGACGGCAGAACCACTAATGGCAAACGTTATGACATTCTTAATGACAAAAATGAAGCACTTATCTTACAAATTCAGACCGGCTGTGAGGGCTTAAATCTACAAGAAAATTACAGCGAAATCTACTTCATATCACCTCATTGGAATCCTGCTGTTGAAGATCAAGCTATCGCCAGATGCCATCGTATTGGGCAGACCAAACCTGTATACGTTCAGCGTTTCGAAATGTGTTCTTTTGTACCCGATCAAGACGAAGATATTAGCACTAGAACTATTGATAAATATGTCAATGATGTTCAAGAAGGTAAGCGTATTGTA
>CAZWDF010000247.1:0-2544 GCA_964632335.1 uncultured Candidatus Saccharibacteria bacterium
CATTGGTCAAGGGGGAGCTAACGCTTTCAGGTTCATGCTCAAGAAAGTTGAGAACAACAAGTTCACAGCTTTGTTTGGTGACTACTGCATGGAATTCTACGAGACAACAACAAAAGAGGCATACGAACTGCGCCCATCATCACCATACACTAACTTTGCAAATAACTCTGGATGGATTTTTGCACTTTCTAACGCAATTGGGCAGAGAGGTGTATTTGCCTCTGACGTGCGGTCTGATTCTTTGTTTGACCACAGCTACGTCGTTTCAAAAGTTTTAACTCTTCCTCAAAATGCTGTAATAAAATCAGTAGACGTCGAAAAAGAGCTTGTTAAAACTGGAGGCGATGTTAAGGTTGATTATCGCCTGAGCGGGTTTGGCTCCATTTCAGGTGGCTGGATTGAGCTAGACCCAGACCAAGAATTATCTATTGTAGCCGGAACTCAAATTCAATTCAAACTAAGCTTCAAAACACATACATTTGATAGAACAAGTCACGTTCAAATTTCTGACCTGTTGGTTGGGTACGATGCGGTAGAAGAACTCTCAGATAACTGGGAATACTCTTATGACGATTCTTCTGCTGGTTCTCCAACTCGTATTGGTTTTCGCTTAAAGCAAACTTATGTAACTTCAATTCCATCAACTTTGAAGTTCCAAGCTTCTGACCTTAGTGGAACAATTCTTGTAAGTAATACAATTACAACTAATCCAACTAATTTCCAATATTCTACAGACGGCGGAACAACTTGGCTTAATCTTGGAACCATTCCTAATACGGTTGGAACACTTGTAAGATATACTTTCACAAGCCCTCCGGGTACAGATATCCGTCCGAGCTTGAAGGATAGCTAATGTCTAATTTACTATTTGCTGGGGGAGCTGTCGTACAAGGCACAACCCTCGGTACAGTATTTGGTAATCAACTTGTGTCTGGTGGAACTTTACAACCCACCGCACAAGCTTGTATTATTGATTTAACTCCTCCTACTTTTGCTGGAATTAACTCTCTTTCAAGAGGCGCATTAGGACAGCTTACGGTTACATGGATAACTGCTTCTGACTTATCTTCTCCAATTAGATATGAAGTTTATGTTCAGGCAGAACCTGCGTCAAATCTTTTTAACACAGCAAATATAGCATTAGTAACGACAAATTTACAAACTGACGTATTTACCTTATCTAATGGCTCTCTCCTCCAGTCGGGGGTAAAATACTTTGTTGGGGTAAGGGCGGTTGATGCGGTTGGCAATAGAGATAACAATATCGTAAGTCAATTCCAAACAACTCCAGGTATTACCGGAGCTACCAATGCTAAAATTAGTGGCGTATTTGCTGTAAACAACAGCAACCAACTTATTGCCAGTTTCTGGGTAAATGATAATGATGGTGTTATTGATGATCCAGCTCGTCTTGGACTAGCTAGTTATGTAATTTATGACCAAAATGGTAACTTAGTTCCAAGTATGAGTCAAAATAACATTTCTGCTGATGTTGAAGGTTTTTATGAAATTACTCCAGTAGCTTCTGTACTCGACTTGGATAATACTTTTTACACAGTTAAAGTTACTATTTTTGTAGATGGTATTGCAGTTGTTTACAACTTACCAATTACTTATGCAGAAGCTGGTCCACAATACGAACCAAGAGCTGTATTCTCAATTGATGCTGCTAACCAACTACAAGCAACAGTTTGGGTTACAAAGAATGGAGAACAGATTAACACAAACCTTGGTACAGCCTCTTATGCTGTTTATAACAAAGACGGCGCAGCTTTAGGTATTTCCCAATCTGGGATTACTGCTGACGTTAATGGCTTATTTAAAACAACTCCAGTACTTGCTACAGCTCTTACAGATTTGACTCACTATACAGTTATCTTCACTATTACAGCTGATGGCGCAGTTAGAAAAGGCGCAATTGGTATTACGGTGGCGGAGTAATGGCTAGTAGAAAAGTAATCATGCTAACTAATAATCAGTATGTGCAACCACTTAAGGTTTCATTTAATAATAAAAAAGTTATTGCACCCAACGCCGCATATAACTCCATTGTTACTAAAGCTAGTTTTGAAAAGCCACAGAAAAGAGATTATAACGTCAAAGCTTGGCTTAGATTTAACTCAGATACTTTTGATGGTGTGCAAATGGTAGGTTCCCTTGTTAGAGGAAAAGACGCTAAAACTATTGCTGGGTGTACTTTTAAAATATACTCAGTGGACGTTACTAATACTTGGGCAGAAACTTTGCTTTTGACAGCATCTGGAACAGCAATTAATAACAGT
Source organism: uncultured Candidatus Saccharibacteria bacterium (assembly GCA_964632335.1). GTDB lineage: Bacteria > Patescibacteriota > Minisyncoccia > Minisyncoccales > CAZWDF01 > CAZWDF01. The sequence continues at coordinate 2,283 of CAZWDF010000247.1, forward strand.
AAGTTTTCAGCAAGTGCTCCAGAATCAGCGTTAGCTCCCACAACTTTAACGGGCGAATTGACCTATAAGATGGAAGTTACAGTTACAAGACTTGGAAAAACTTATTCTGATGTATTTTATTTTAATCATATTGGTATTTACGATACAACCGTAAGATTGCGTAAACGTATAGATTTTTTAGCAATTACAAAACTAGACGAATAACAAATAGCAAGAAGGAGCTATAGAATGGAAAAGAAATCAAAAGCTAAAGCAGAGATGC
>CAZWDF010000248.1:0-2540 GCA_964632335.1 uncultured Candidatus Saccharibacteria bacterium
TTACGTCAAACCGGCGTTCGTAGTCCTGTACCTTTTGCCACAGTACGCCGTATTTAACTGGATCGATTTTATCCTCATTCATTTTGAATTCCTGCGCCCGGTTTTAATGCTCGTTGCGTTTCTTTAGCGGCGGCTCTCCGCGCCCTAGCTTCCATAACAGCCGACCCGATCTGCGCCCCCGGTACTGCGATGTTTAATGACGCTTCCGCAGCACGGCCAACAGTTGCTTTCGCTCGTTCAGCCAACGCGCTGACAAATGTGTTGGAATGGTTGCCAAAGTATCCCGCTGGCTGCGCCTGCGTATATTTCCCGACAGCACCAATCGTTCTTAAACGGCTGGCAGATTCTGGATCAAAAATCAGCGACAATTTATCACTTTTGTCCAATGCGGTTAGTGCGTTGTTGTAGCCCGATTGCTTGAAATTGCCGCCAGCAGGCACACCGCGCTCACGCAAATGATTGATGACACCCGCAGCCATATGTTGCCGTGAAGCATCATCCAAGTGCGATAGCATGGTTTGAATGTTTTTGTTGATGCCGCCAATGACAAACTTATCGACAAATTTTTCAGGCGCAATTTTGTTATCAACCACAGCGCGATAGGCTGGGTCTTTTTCAAGCATTTGGAAACGATCCCGTGCAGCTTTTCGTGCCTGATCTGCCAGCGGTTTAAGTTTTTTCGCGCCTTCTTGTAACGGCAGCTTTTCCAATTCTTCAATCATGTAACCCGCTGCCGTGCGCACATTGCCATCAGGCGACGTTCTAGCGATCTGACCCAAGTTCCTACGCAACGACAAGAAATCCTCGAATGTCATGGCGTTTTCACTAGCCAGCCGTTCTAGTTCTTTGAACTGCGATGGCGGCGCATCGTTTGACAACAATTCCTTTTTTAACTTTGTTTGTACATTTTTCAACAACAAAGGGGCATCAACTGGAAATTGACCGCCAGCAGCGTCACGCAACGCTTTATATTTGGCATCAATTCCCACGTTTAATTTGTCATCTAATGTCTTGTACGCATCAATAATTGCTTGACCGTTATCCATCGTTCGAGCGCCAAAAGCATCAGGCGATGCGATGTCTTTGGTTTCGTCAATAGCATCAATCAATCGTTGGTTTTGCTCGTTTAGTCGCGTTGCAATTTCTGTGTCGCGGCCACGACGGTTCATTTCGTTGGATAGCTTAATTGGGTCGCCTACGGCTTGGCCTTCGGTCAATCGAACGCCAATTGAATCAGCTTCAATCTGACGTTGCAACGCTGACAAATTAACTTTGTCCAATGGGATTCTTGAAATCTCTGCGCGTAGTTCTGGGCTAGCAACAGTCAACGCTTGCCGCACAGTCATGGCATCAGGAACCGCAGCAGCGCCAACGCTTGCGCGACCACCTGCCATCGTCGGCTCGACGCGCCCTTCCATCGTTGGCTCTACCCGCGCTGTCGGCGGCTTTGGTTCCGGCTTGACCGCGCCAGCAATCATTCTGGCTTCAGACACCAGCGCCTTACCCGCAGCAGGCGCAGCCAGACCCGCTGTTGCCATCATGTTTTCAATGTCGGCTTTAGGCAGGCCGGTGTTGCGGCTTAACCAATCCGCGCCTTTGCTGACATTCTCGCCGATAAACTTCATCAACTGCTGGCTGGCTTCGCCTTTATATTCTGGCGTTTCAGTCACGCCCAACGCTTGACCGACCGGCTGGGTGTACGGCTCGACAAACTTTTTATATACGGCAGCACGGCCACGCTCGGCACGACCCGGCTCGACCAGCCCAAGCGCTTCACCAGCTCGAACACCCGCATAGCCTATTTCAGCCGCAGCAGTACCCGGCAGCGCTTGAATGCCGCCCAATACGGTATCAGCTAAACCAGCCCCAGAACGCAATAGGCGTTCGCCTAAACCAGCAACTTTTGGTTGCGCGGTAGGTGCAGCAGCGACAGGGGCGGCAGGGGCGGGGGCGGCAGCAGAAACGACAGGCGCAGCAACAGCAGGCTGTCGCAAGTCAGCAGGCAATGTGCCGATTTCGCGGTTGATGGCGCTTAGATTGGCTTCCTCGCGGCGACGATCTTCGCCAGCCAATTTTGGGCTAGTCAATTTGTCGACGATGGATTGACGTTCTTGCAGCAAAGTTTCAGCACGACCGCGCTCACGCTCTGCCGCGCTGGTAGTCATACGCATACCGCGATCAGGCGTTGTGCCTTTTGGTTCTGATGATTCTTGATCTAAAACAAAATCAGCAAATGATCGTGTTTTGCCTGCTGGTTTGGTTTCAGCTTTTTTAGGCTCGGCTTTTGTTTCCTCAGTACGCTCTAAAAAATCGGCAAATGTACCCATTACGGTATCACTCCCATTTGTTTTGCTTGCTTGGCCTTAAATCTTAGCTTTGCTTGTTCGTTTGGTGTCATTGCGTTGTACATTTTTTTGTACTCGGCATCATCCAAATCTAAGAACAAGCGCGGGTCGGCAATCGCATCAAATTGCAACTTGCGATTAAAGTATTTGGTTGGGTCATTTTCAGCCCCACCCATGTAACGCGCTCTAGCAATG
>CAZWDF010000249.1:0-2538 GCA_964632335.1 uncultured Candidatus Saccharibacteria bacterium
GGCAGACGGCCTATCAGATCGTCGTCGATGGCGTCTGGGATTCGGGCAAGGTCGCGTCCGACCAGTCGGTGGCGGTGGAGTATGCCGGTCCGGAGTTGAAATCCCAGACACGCTACGACTGGCGCGTTCGGATTTGGGACGAGAAGGGTGTGGCCGGGGATTGGAGCCCGCGCGGCCGATTCGTGACCGGCGTGCTTGGCAAGCCCTGGCAGGGGAAATGGATCGCCGGGGAATACGGTGCGACCACCGCCAAGGGCATCGGCAGCACGCCGCCAAGCCTGCCGGTCTTCAAGCGCGACCTCATTCTCGAAAAGAAAGTCGCCGAAGCGGTGCTGAGCATTTGCGGCCTGGGACACCACGAGCTGTTCCTCAATGGCACGAAGGTCGGCGACGACCTGCTCGCGCCGGGTTGGTCGGGTTACCGCAAAACCTGCCTCTACGACACCTTCGACCTGACGGATCAACTGCGGAACGGAAAGAACGAGCTGCGGGTGATGCTCGGCAACGGCTTCTTCAATGTCACCGGCGGGCGCTATGTCAAGCTGACCGGGTCGTTCGGGCAACCGATGCTGACCTTGCAGATGCGCGTCCGCTTTGACGACGGCACCGAACAAACGATCATCAGCGATGAATCGTGGAGAACCGCCAACGGTCCGATCACCTTCTCCTGCGTGTTCGGCGGCGAAGACTACGACGCACGCCTCGAAAAACGGCTCGATGACGACAGCACCTGGACGCCAGTCACATTCACCAAAGGCCCGGGCGGGGCGCTGACCGGACTGTCCCAGGCTGCCGCTCCCATTGGCGCGATCGAAACACTGAAGGCAGTGAAGGTGAACAAGATCAGCCCCAACCTCTGGGTCTGCGACTTCGGGCAGAACGCCTCGTTCATGCCTCGCCTGAACGTGAAAGGAGTGCCCGGTGCGTCGGTGAAAATGATTCCCGCCGAACTGCTCGGCGAAGACGGGCGGATTTACGATCCGATGTGCCGCGGCAATTCGTTCTACACCTACACCCTCAAAGGCGAATCCATGGGCGAGACGTGGTTTCCCCAGTTCTTCTACCGCGGCGGACGTTACCTGCAGGTCGAGCTGAGCGCGCCTGAAGGCAATCCTTTGCCGGAGATCACAGAGCTGGAAAGCGTGGTCGTGCACAGCAAGGCGAAGCCCGCTGGCGACTTCGAGTGCTCGAACGAATTGTTCAACCGCATCCGCACCCTCATCCGCTGGGCGCAGCGCAGCAACCTGATGAGCGTGATCACGGACTGCCCGCATCGGGAGAAACTCGGATGGCTCGAGCAATACCACCTCCACGGCTACGCGCTCCGCTACGAGTGGGACATGGCCGCGATGTACGTCAAGGGCATGGGCGACATGGCCCAGGCCCAGCTCGACAACGGCCTCGTGCCGGACATCGCTCCGGAATACACGGTTTTCAAGGGCGGCTTCCGCGATTCGCCGGAGTGGGGCTCGTCGTTCGTTATCGTGCCATGGCAGCAATACGAAACCACCGGAGACATCTCCCTGTTGGTCACCTACTTCGACCGGATGAAGCGCTACTGCGATTACCTCGCGTCGAAGTCGCAGGATCTGATCGTCTCGCACGGCCTCGGCGATTGGTATGACATCGGCCCCAAAAAGCCGGGCCACTCGCAATTGACCCCGATGAAAGTCACCGCCACCGCCTACTTCTTCCGCTGCGCGGACATCCTATCCCGGACCGCGGCCCTGCTCGGAAAAACCGAAGACGCGGAAAAATATGGCGCGCTGGCCGCCAAGATCCGTGAGGCGTTCAACCGGAATTTCTGGAACGAGGAAGCGGGGCTTTATTCCACAGGTTCCCAATGCGCCAATGCCATGCCGCTGGTGATGGGAATAGCCGAACCGCAAATGCGGCAACGCGCGCTCGATGCCATCGTCAAGGATATCGAGGCGAAAGGTCTCACCGCCGGCGATGTCGGATTCCACTACCTGCTCCGCGCCCTCTACGAAGGCGGACGCTCGGATGTCATCCACGCCATGACCAACCAGTCGGAGAAACCCGGCTACGGTTATCAACTCAAGAAAGGCGCGACCGCATTGACCGAGGCTTGGGACGCCTTAGCCGGTTCCTCCCACAACCACTTCATGCTCGGCCATATCACCGAATGGTTCTACGCCGGACTGGCCGGCATCCAGACGGACCCCGCCGCACCGGGTTGGAAGAAATTCATCATCAAACCCGCCGTGGTCGGCGACCTGACATGGGTGAAAGCACACTACGATTCTCCCTACGGCCGCATCGTCAGCCACTGGAAACTTGAGGCGGGTAAATTGCAGATGGATGTCACGATCCCGCCAAACTCGACAGCGACGATCTATGTGCCCGCCAAAGACGCCGCCAGCGTGACCGAATCCGGCCCTTCGACCGATTCGACAAGCTCACGGCAGGCCGGGCTCAGGGCAGGCAAGCCCGCCGGGGAAGCCGAGGGTGTGAAGTTTCTCCGAATGGAAAATGGCTCGGCGGTTTGTGAGGTGGGATCGGGAACCTACCGGTTTC
>CAZWDF010000250.1:0-2528 GCA_964632335.1 uncultured Candidatus Saccharibacteria bacterium
AGCTCTAAGTAGAAGGGATTACCCCGTAATCTCCAGCGTAAACCTCTTGATAGCTAGCTTTGTGCTGGTGGTCAACCTATGTGTTGACCTGACCTACGCTTGGTTGGATCCCAGGGTGAAGTATAGATAGGAGCAAATTCGGAGGTGAGCACGAGACAAAGGGAGATACCTGCAAGGCGTGAAGATGAAGGAAAAAGGCGCTTACTTCCGATCGATTTCACTCTAAGGCTAGTCAAGGAAAAGCCACTGGGGACTGTTGGCGGAATTATTGTTTTGCTCCTGCTTCTCACTGGCATTTTTGCCCCTTGGTTGGCTCCATATGGAATGAACGAGAGTCACATTGCGGACCGCTTGTCTTCGCCATCAGCCAGATATTTTCTAGGGACGGATAACTTAGGGCGAGACCTGCTCAGTCGGATCATCTATGGTGCCCGTATCTCGATGTACGTAGGGTTGGGCGGTTCTGCCTTGGCCGCGGTAGTCTCCACAGTCATAGGTCTCGTTTCAGGATTCCTCAGCGGTAAGACCGACACAACGATTCAGAGGTTTGTTGACGCCTGGATGTGTTTTCCAGAGCTACTTCTCTATTTGACAATAATGACCATATTGGGGCCGGGGCTGGTTCAAGTGATACTGGTGCTAGGAACGGCCCGAGGTATCGGCACCTCAAGAGTAATAAGGGGAGCGGTTATCAGCGTCAGGGAGAACATATACGTGGAGGCGTCGCGGGCCATGGGCTGTTCGAACACGAGAATAATGATCCGACACATCCTGCCCAATGTCATGGCTCCCATAATTACCACATTCACTGTGGGCTGCGGATACATGATTATTAACGAGGCCACGTTGAGTTTCCTCGGATTAGGTATCCCTCCTCCAACTCCCAGTTGGGGCGGTATGCTTAGTGGAGCCGGGCGCCAGTTCATGTATACTGCTCCTTGGCTGGCTTTGTGGCCAGGTGCGGCGTTAGCCATTACAGTGTACGGTATGAACATGTTTGGAGACGCAGTGAGGGACCTCATAGATCCAAGACTAAGGGGTGGCCTAGGCCGTTATGGAGTTAGGCGACAAAAGGCTAAGGGGAGAATGAGCCCGGCACAGAAGGGTGGTGACTAAATGGTCAGAGAGGGCTCCTGAAGTAGAGCTAGAACCTCACACCTTGAGGAACTATGAACATGAGGGGAGACAGAGGAAGAGAGGTAATTGGGCCCAAGAGCAGAGCAATAAAGAGACATGTCAAAAATGTATCAAAGGAAAGGAGGCTAATATTTATGACAAAGAAGTTTCTTTATGGCGAGATGACTTGGCCGGAGATTCGGGATGCCGCCAAACAGGACAGGGTGGCGATTGTCCCTGTTGCCACCCTTGAGGACCACGGCCCTCATTTGCCAGTCGATACTGACAACGTCTTGTGCTGGGAGGTCTGTAAGAGAGCAGGGGCGCTAGCATCTGACGAGGTTATCATTATTCCCCCGGTCCTGCATGGCTACAGTCCGCATCACATGGACTTCCCAGGGGCGATCACTATTGGAGCGCAAACCTTCGTTAGCTATGTATTGGACGTATGCAAGTCTCTGGCTTGCCATGGCTTCAAGCGTATCCTGATCGTGAATGGGCATGGAAGCAACACGCATCTGGTTGAGAGTGTAGCACGACTGACAATAATTGAAACCGAAGGCCGGGTACTCTGTGCGGCTTTCTTTTACTGGAACTTAGCCCGCTTTGCTGAAGCGGCCAGCCGGGTTCTTGAAGAAAAGCCCAACACAGGAGGCCATGCCGATGAGATGGAAACGTCGATGTATCTGGCAATAAGGCCCGATGTGGTAGACATGAGTAAGGCCCCAAGAGAGCTGAGGTCTCCTTCGCTCAGCTTGGGGCCCGGGCTTCTGGGTCCTATCCATCTTTGGTCTTTCTGGAGTACCCACACTGAGTCTGGCATAATGGGAGACGCTACTCTTGCAACTAAGGAGAAAGGAGAAAAACTACTTGAAGCAGCAGCTGCGGGGCTGGCTGATGTCGTGAGAGAGCTTAAGAAGAGAGAGATACCTAAAAGGGTTGACCACCACTAGAACCAAGTCTAAAGGCGAACAAGCAGAAATGTGCTAAGTAACCGGGGACTATCATGGTTACAGCTTGTTAAGTAGAGTGCCCCGTGGTTGCAATCCGGCTGAGTGGCTCGTGCATTATTTGAAGAGCACGATGCTCACATGCTCACTCACGGTAACTCTGGCTACAATGAAATCGAGAGTGGGGCTTGGCAAGGCTGGTCAACGGGGCACTCCGCGCAGAGGCTTGGTTCGATTCATGGGTACCGGTGAATGGTTACACGGCTGAGGTGAGCATCCTTCAGGTAATCTTTTCAGCCAAGCAGATTGTTGCCAAGAATAACTACGGCCAATTCTGCCATGTCCTGAGACGGTACCTGGACGAATTCGGCAAGGAGCGGGTGATGTTCGGTACCGATGCTCCGTTGCTGGAGCGGGCGGCATCAAGCAGGGAACGGGTCGACATTGTAGGCAGTCTTCCAC
>CAZWDF010000251.1:0-2527 GCA_964632335.1 uncultured Candidatus Saccharibacteria bacterium
CAAGTGGACGTCCAAATACTTGTCTTTCCTTCGTGTAGTCAGCGGACATTTCTAGAACTTGTTGTGCTCCTCCAACCATTTCGGCGCATTTGGCCACTCTAGCCTGCTGCAGAGTTCCCTCCACAGCAGCCCAAGCTTTCCCCAACTCGCCAACTATGTTCTTCTTTGGCACTATCCCTTTATTGAAAATAACTTCACAGAGCTTGTCCTGTCCAATAGTCTTTAATACCGTGCAACTGATTTCGGGTCTGTCTCTGTGTATCAGAAAGGCAGTAATTCCCTCCTCCGGTAGTTTCCCCTTCTTTGTTCTGGCAATGCATATAAGATAATCAGCTATATGAGCGTCGGGAACAAATAATTTGGTACCAGTGATCGCGTAGTCTTCACCAACAGCGCTAGCCTTAACCGCTATGGAGGCTGCACTGTAGCTCGCGGACGGTTCAGTCAAAGCCAATGTGAGGATAACATCGCCTTCTGCAACCTTCCCTAGTAAATCCCTCTTCTGATTCTCAGTCCCAGAGTTGAGTACGAAAAGACCTCCAAGAATAACAGTAGAAAAAAAGGGGCCAGGCATACAAGCCCGCCCCATCTCTTCCAGAAGCACTGCTACGTCAAGGTAACTTCCTCCCTGACCGCCGTATTCTTTTGGGAAGGCCAACCCGAGCCAGCCCAGTTGTGCTAGCTTATGCCATAACTCTGGGAGATAGCCAGCTTCATCCTTTACGATTTTCCTGACTAGCGCTTTTGGGCATTCCTTATTCAGGAAATCACGCGCCGTCTTCTTAAGCATCTCCTGTTCTTCACTCAAATTGAAATCCATGCCAACCATCCTCTATGAAACTACCTACCGTGGCTAGCTTGACTCAATGCATTCACGCTCTCGGTTCTCGAGGCAGACCCATGCCAAAAGTAGCAATTAGACTTCGCATCAGTTCATGGGAGCCACCGCCGTAGGTGAGATGTACGGCGAACCGGTAAAGGTGCTCTATGCTCCCCTTCAGTGGCACCCACTTGGAATCAGGTTCGAGTTGACAATATAGTCCCATAATTTGCATCCCAGCATTGGCAATCCTCTGATCTAACTCATTACCCCACACCTTGGAAATGGCCGCCTCAACAATCGGGATAACCCCCTTGCTCTGCAACCATGTTGTCCGATTAGCGAACAAACGATTAATATTCACTTCAATAGCGAGTTGAGCTAGAGTCTGCCGGACAATTGGATCCTTACTCAATGGCTTCCCATCGCGCTCTGTCTCTTTGGCATACTTTGTTAATTCGCTCAGGATTCTCTTGATGTTTACCATACCGGAAAGCACAAGCCTTTCATTACCCAGTGCCTCTCTAATTATGATCCATCCTTCGTTCTCTTCACCTATTCGATTCTTCCTAGGAACCCTTACATTATCATAGAATACTTCGTTTGTTCTTTCACCAGCCATAGTCCATAGTGGTCTTACGGTGATGCCAGCGCTGGCCAAGTCTACAATGAAGAGGGATATACCTCTATGCTTAGGCACATCAACATTAGTCCTGGCGGCAAGCCAGTGATGCGTCGCTTGATGAGCACCGGTGCTGTAGACTTTCTGTCCATTAATAACATAATCATCTCCATCGGGCACGGCGCGCATTTGTAAAGACGCTAAGTCAGTGCCAGCGTTAGGTTCGGTGTAACCCAAGGAAAACTCGATATCCCCTCGAGCAATCCTCGGTAAAAATTCTCTCTTTTGCTCATCGCTTCCGTGCCGCATGATGACCGGTCCTACTATCGAAGTACCAATGCCGCCACCGGTCGGTGCCCTGTGAGAAAGCAACTCTTCCAGAAGGACACGCCTATGTGCAGATGATAGCTCTAGCCCCCCAAATTCCTTAGGCCAATGTGGAACTAACCATCCCTTGGCACCAAGCTTTCTGGCGAATTCCCTTGCATAAGACCCCCTTTCGTAGTATTGGTTCGCTTCAAGCACGATATTTTGTAGAACGGCTGGGGTTAATTCCTTGTCCAAGAAATCTCGTACCTTCTGTCTCAAGTTTCCTTCTTCTTCAGTGTCCATCTCGCCAATCGAATACTCTATGAAATCCATTGCGCTTTCTATCTCCCCATCTACTGAATGTCTCTATGGTCTCAGAACGGGATGTGTCCTAGTCCACTGCATTCTCTTCCTCGCATTCTTCCTGCCTCGGCGCTTTGTACCTCAAACAGTACCAGCTTAACGATATTCCTGTAATCCCGTGATTTGTCACAGAATCTGCATCGCCTCCGTTGACCTAGAGACAATACCTACTGGACTAGTCCTCGGGATTGATTCTACATCTGCAAGCAAGAAGATGCATTTCGAGATGTTGCACTGCCTGCTACTGGAATAATTATTCCCTTAGGTTTGGATTGATTATTCCTTAGAGTCAATATTGTAAACCAACCGTGTTCCTTTGTCAAGTTTGATAATTGAAGGGTTCTAGTTCTATAAGTGTGAAAAGTCTGACCTTGTACCTCCCAAAATAGTAACAGCAAACAGCTCACTAAAAG
>CAZWDF010000252.1:0-2525 GCA_964632335.1 uncultured Candidatus Saccharibacteria bacterium
CGGCCCAAAGTCTAAAGAAAGCGGCTCTGCCGCCGCATGATTAGCCTTCAATACGATAGCGGAACGAGCCGATCCAGCACTATCATATTCCTGGATTACAACATCATCGTCTATAGCGCCGGGCATATATACGAGCTTTCTAATGATGACTTCTTCTCCTGCATCCACAATATCTCCGCCTGTTGCGGTCGTGAAACTCCACAGCCTTTCGCTGGTCGTTGAGTTTGCCATATTATACCTCCTCGGATATTTTAAGTGTCATGGTCATAGTCATTGGCAATAAACAAATGGGCATGACCGGTGCTACCCACTCATAGCTTTCGATTGCCTCGTAGGGACAGGCGTCCGCGCAATCTCCGCATCCATTACATACATATTCATTTATTGCGTATGGCTCTTCCGTGATTGCCCCAAGCGGACAGACGGGAAGACAAGCCCCGCATGATTCACAGCCGCTTGTTATCCTATATCTAATTGCCATGTTGTTTCTTTCCTTATCGGATAATCTTAACTGTTTCTTTTTTTATCCCCCCGAGAACGGCGTTTGCGGCAACGGATACTCTTTTGGAAAGTTGTTTTTTTGTAATAATGTTAAGGGGAGAACCAAGTTCTAGTTTTAGTGCCTGAATAAAATCTTCCATTTTCATTTTTATATCTATGCCATCGCCATCAACGTCTATGGATATTTCTGGTTGATTCCACCTGCGGCTTATCGTTACGAATTTCGGCATGGCATCTCCTAGAAAAGCATTATCCGGCGCAATACCTGGGATGTGTTCTGCAAGCTGTACAGCCACCTGACAAGGTTTGCACTTGACAAGGCTCGTATCCAAATCTTGTTCCCCAAAATACCAGCACCGCCCAAATACCAGTCAGACGCAATCGGATTCATCGTATTCTTTACAACATCGAACTTATAGAATCTCTGAGGGATCGCCGTGGTCCCCTCCTTGGCGATATAAATATCGGGCGTTCCGGCATCCCAATCTGAGCCTGACCCCGTGGTAAATGTTTGCGTGGATGGCTGATAGGTAACGGCTTGCCACGTATAGGCCCCGGAAGTGCCGCCGTTAAGACTGAGCCTGTCAAGCGTCGAGGCCGCTCCCCCACGGAAGGAATAGATGTACCGCCCGTCCTGAATGTTGGTGATGGCCGCCCACGTTGCGTTGCCCGTCTTTCCGATAAAGTCCGCGCTCATCCCAGTCGAAGGGGCCGCCCCCCTTGCCGCCGTGACGGATATCGTTGACCACGTATTCGCAGAGATGGAGTATTTATAAACAGCTACGCCAGCATCACCGAGCAGGTAAAGAGCGTTCTCGTCTCCCTCAATCGCAAACTGCGATGTGTCGTCAAGATCGGTCCCCGAGCCGATTGTGAGCGTGTCGGCGTCGCTATCGGTAATAACCCTAATTTGGCCTAGCCCCGTACCCGCCGTAATCCTGACCTGATAGTTAATCCATTGGTCTGTTGACCAATTCTTTCCGTCGCACTCAAGGGCCGTTGTCGATGAATCGGCGTCAGCCGTTCCCGTGTCGTATGAGACGCCAATCATCCCCGGTGTCACCATCCTTCCGTCACCGTTGAACGTAGAGGATATTCCAGAGAAAGAAAGAGACGAACCCCAAGACATCGTTCCAATATCAAACCGCTTGAACGACGTTACCATCAACCCCCCGGTAAAGACAAAGAACGAGCCGGACGAAATCCTGAACGTATCATTATTTGCGACAGCACCAGCCGCCGCGTCGTCAAATGTCAGCGTGATCGTGGACCCGGCAATACCCGTCGTGTCGATGGCCGTGATGGTCTTTCTAAGCCCGATGTTCGCCGCCGTGCCAGACAAGAACTCAACCGTCGCGCCAATAACATACCCGTTGATATTGTGCGTGTTGAGGGCTACGGTTATGGTTGTGGTAGTCCCTCCCGTTGCCGTATAGGTCGGACTCCAATCCGAATAGCACCCGCAAGCCCCGGCCCCTATAGCCGGGTCAAAAGCCCCTGAAGCAATCGGCATCCAAGCATCGTTCTCATGGTCATAAAGATAGTGGACCGTAGCAGAAATTACCGCAAGGCTGAACCTAGCTAGGTTGGCATTATCGTTTATCGTAAACGATCCTGCTGCCGTGGCGGTATCAATGGGCGTCATTGTCTGCCACTCTTTACGATGGAGTATCTTATCGTTATTCTGTGCTTCGGCCATGTTTCCCCCTACGCCGCCGTAACGTTATTGATGTTCGCCTGTGCCGCCATGTTATGCAAGGCCATCGCAATAGGCCAGTTCCGGCCTGCTAGATGATGCGCGGCAATAAACTCCGCCGATGTCTGCGGACCCGATGCTGTTACAGACCCCGTAACTGCTGTTGATACAGACGCTACGGGGGTTACCCTTAATGATTGCCCGCCTACCATCGCCACCGCGCCGCCTAGCGGAACAAGCCTCTGGCTAAGCTCATGCAGGGTGTCGATAAGCGATTCAAGCGTGGCCTGATATGCGCTCGTTGCCGCCCCACTCGGTAATGGTAGGG
>CAZWDF010000253.1:0-2523 GCA_964632335.1 uncultured Candidatus Saccharibacteria bacterium
AGACTATTTCCTTGGGGACAAATTGGAAAAGAGGCTACATCCAATTTTCTTCTTTCAAATTCTGCCAAAAGCTTACTTAGGAAGTTTTCCGGCAAAAAAACATTGTCTGCATCCATAAATAAAAGCGTGTCTCCTCGAGCCACTTTTGCTCCCTCATTTCTTCCTTTAGCCGTTAATCCCCCCGGAACAATTTTACAACCAAAATCTCGAGCTATTTCTATAGTTCTATCTTGAGAACCGGCATCGGCAACAATGATTTCTAAATCATCAAAAACCCGAGCGGAGCGATGGGTGGAGATGAACGAATGTTCATCGACTTTTTGCTGCTTTATTGCTTCCAACAATAAAGGAAGGTACTTTTCTTCATTTAAAGTCGGGATAATAATAGATAACATATCTAAAAAATTTCTAATTTCTAATTAAAACAGTTTTTTAGCTTCTTGCCAAATTTCTGGCTTATTTTGTTTTTCTTTGAGCCAGTACCACCACTCCCCTCCCCAAAGATAAAATTCATCGAGGCCGGTTTTTTTGGCAAATTCAATGTTGGCCTTAAATCTTTCTAAATTCATGGTTTTTTCCTGTTCTTCCAAGGGTGACTCGTAAAGTAACTTTGGGCCCCAAGGTTCGGCCTGTAATTCAATCACAACAACTTTTTTATTAAATATCTTTTCAATCAATTGGGCTTTTCGCCAATAAAAAGTTGGGGGGAACGGATAATAAATATAATTTCCTAATTGCCGAAACCAGACCTTTTTATAAAGAGTCGTTCCAACAATGTCACCAAGCTTGGCAGCATTAATCCAGAAAGAGCCTTCGCCGCTGTCAGAAATCACAATCGGTCGACTCTGAGAATCAAGAGATTTTACCAAATCTATTTCTTTTTTCAAGAAATTCTTATCAACCCAAGGGCATTCTCCAAAAGGAAAAAATGGTTCATTTTCCACCTGCCAAGCTCCGACAGAGACCCGGTCTCTGTATCTTAAAACGACTTCTTCAATCATTTCTAAGATCTCTTTTTGTTGCTCCTCTTTGTTTAGATTTTTTGCCCATTCGGGAATATGACATTCTGGCCATCTACCAGTTTTCATTCCAATGACCAATAAAATCTTTACTCCTCTGTTTTCTGCTTCTTTGATTTGCCAGTCCAAATCGTCGAAATAATATCTATCTTTCTCTGACTCAATTAAATCCCAATGACTAATTAGTTTTATATTTTTTACTTTTAAATCATCTAATAGAGCTGAATAGGTTTCTTTCCAATTCAAGCCTAAATTTTGGGCGTGTTTTTGGGAAAAATTCACTCCCCAGCTGATTTCTTTCGCCTGAGGAGGAGTTCCAATAAAAAGATAACAAAAAATTAGTAAAAGAAAAGCTATAAATCCAAATAAAAAATATTTCAAAATCCTTCTCATTTTTTAATTATTATACCATAAAAAACACCCGCCCAGGGCGGGTATAAAACTTAGAAAATGGCGGAGGCCCGTCCTCCGCCATTTTTACTTTATTTAACCGGGTGAATTTTATCTATCAACATCTCCAGTAAATTTTTCACTTCTCTTTGAGTCTCCAGTTCGGTTTTACTTTCAATAAATTTATTCCATTGAGTTAAAACTTCTTCGTCATTTAAACCTCTGACTGCGTTTTCCAAATTTAATCTGTCTTCAAAACTAATTTCTTCTGCTCCTTTTAAAACTTTTTCAATAAAAAGTTTGCTAAAATCTAAAACTTTCTCATTGGTTTTTTGGGCTTCTAAAGTGGCTTGAGTTTCTTTTAATTCTTTTTGAACAGCAAAATACTTAACACCGAAAAAGATATTACTAGCTAATAAAACCAGAATAATAATAACTAAAACTATTCTGGTATTACTAATCTGCTTATGATTTACGATTATTTTGGGTAAAGCCATAAATAATTAGCGGTTAGTAGTTATTTTCAATCTTCTTTCTCTTATTTTATCACGATAGAAATTATAGAGCAATAAGATGCCAAAGATAATCATCACAATGATTTTCCAATCAATAACTTTCAGCCACCAATATTTGGTCTTTAATTCAATATTCATATGGATGCCGCTACCCTCTTTGACTGAAAATGTACCTGATTGATAGGTAGGATATTTGGGCGCTTCAACTTTTAGATAATACATTCCCGGAGGCACCAAAAATGAATATTTGCCAGTAGCATCAGTAATCTGAGGGTTTTCCTGTTGATATTCTTTAGCTGGCCATAATTCGTATTGTTTTATTTCCGGATTTAGCCAGAAAAGTGAAACAATAGCTCCAGGGATACGAGTTTCTTTAATACCATCTTTTTCATAAACATACCCTTCGGGGTCAACCACCGTAATCAATCTAATTTCTTTCTTCCCTAAAGAAGGATCTTCATAATCCATAACAGTAATAACCTCGTATTCTCCTTCCACTACAGGAGCCTGGATTTCGGCAGTATAAATTCCATCGCCATCTGGGTCGGTATACTCAAATTCCAGCAAAACTAATTTTTCTTCCACCTCCACTGGTTTTT
>CAZWDF010000254.1:0-2520 GCA_964632335.1 uncultured Candidatus Saccharibacteria bacterium
ACTTTTGTTAACGTGCTGGCTCGCCCTACCTACAGCAAAGGTTCGGCTCACTTATCAGCAACTCAACTTCTCAATAGCCCTAAGATTGTGGCTCTAACTAAGAAGTTTGATGAAGAGATTGAGCAAGATGTCTCCGATATGGTTTGGTCTTTAGTCGGATCTGCCATGCACAACTTCCTCGAACATGGCAAGGACGAGAACCATGTAGTAGAACAACGTATTCATACCGAGTTCGATGGCTTTCACATCACTGGAGCGGTAGATCTACAGGTGGTTGCTGACGATGGTGTGGATGTTAAAGACTACAAGTTCACCAGCGTATGGGCTGCAATGAATGAGAAGCCTGACTGGGAGAACCAGCTTAACGTCTACGCTTGGCTGATTGAGAAAGTTAAGAAAGTACCAGTAAAGTCTCTGTCTATTGTTGCCATGCTCAGAGACTGGAAAGAACGGGAAAAGCAACAGAAAGAGAACTATCCTGAAGCCCCTATCAAAGAGATCCCAGTAAAGCTATGGTCTATGGAAGAGCGTGAGGCTTATGTATCTAGTCGTATTGCCGTCCACAGTGCTTGTGAGTTTGCTATTGAAACTGATGGCGCATTACCTGATTGCACACCTGATGAGATGTGGGAAAAGCCTACTACTTATGCCATCAAGAAGAAGGGAAATGTTCGTGCTTTCAAGGTTTATGAGACCTTAAAAGATGCAGAAACAGCTTTAGCCACCATGGATAAAGTGTATGAATTAGAAGTACGTAAGGGCGAGCGTACTCGTTGTGAAGGATATTGCCCAGTCAACCAATACTGCCAACAGTATCGGGATTATTTAACTACAAAGGAGTAACACATGAAAAAGCTAATTGCTATTGCATTTATCGCACTGTTATCTACAAGTGTTTATTCAGCAACAAAATGCGTTCCTGATGGACGTGGTGGTGTTTGTTGTTGGGATACGAATGTAGATGGACCATGGAAACCAATTGGGTGCTGATATGAAAACAAGAAATGAAATTATTTATGATCTTTTAATAGCTTTAGCACCAAATTTTCAAGCTATGTATGACGATTGCATGAAAGATGGTGGCTACAAACATAGGGAAGCTTTTGAAAGCACAGTAGAAGAAATTTTTCTAAGAGCTGAAAAATTGGCAGATGCGTATATTGAGGGAGAGTATTAATGAGTGTATATAAAAAGCTACAGGAAGCTAGAATCCTGTTACAAAATACCAAGCTGAACAAGTCTGGTAATAACAAATACGCTGGATTCAATTACTTTGAATTGGGAGACTTTATTCCACAAGTAACAGAGATCTTTAACAAGATTGGTCTTTGCGGAGTTGTATCGTTTACTTTTGATACAGCCTACTTAACTGTCCATGAGACAGAGGGAGATGGTTTTATTACATTTACCTCCCCATTGGTCTATGCAGAGAACGCTAAAGGGCAAGCCATTCAGTCACTTGGCGCAACGCATACGTATTTTCGGAGATATTTGTGGTTATTGTGCATGGAAATCACTGAAAACGACATTGTTGACTCCATTGAACCAAAAGCCACAACAGAAAAGAAGATTGAATCTACTACGATTAATGTTCCAAAAAACGATAGCAAGATATTAATTACTAAAGCCAAAGGGACGATTGAATCTAGTCCTAAAATTACTGGACAAGCGGGTGAATGGCAGATTGTAGTTCCAATAAAACCTTTAGGAGATAACTCCGAGTGGTTAGATTTAGTTAAAACAGCATCACATATGTTGCTGGACTTAACTGCAAATGAAGAAGATGTCATGTTGATCTTTAAGAAGAACAAATCACTGTTCGATACTGTTAAGGCTACCGACCCAGTGTTCTTCAAAGAGATGATGGGCAAATTCACTGATAAAAAGAATCAATTTACAACTAAGGAGTAATACATGGCTTACGAACCAAAACCAAACTCAGGCACATTATGGCCTAACGATTACAAGAAACAGGACTCACACCCTGATGTAAAGGGTGATGTATTCATTGATCGTGTTTTGCTAGAAGGACTGATGATGGAGCATCCTACTGGGCTTATCAAAATAGCGATTGCAGGATGGAATAAGAACGTCAACGGCAAGGATGTTATTTCTATTTCCGCATCTAAACCCTACGTCAAGCCAGCAGAAGACGAAATCCCATACTAAGGAGCAATAAATGCACAATCCGTCATACACAATTAATTTAGAAGTCCCACAACCAAAGAAACGTGGCAGACCTGCCAAGTCTGTTAATAAAGAAGAGCAAAGAGTAATTGATACTTTTGCTGAAACTCTTTCTGAATGGGATCGTAAGGAGGCAGAAGTAGACTTTAAAGCGTTATGCCAAAAGCTACAGGAAGCATTGGCTAAGTCTTATTGTGATTATGAGCAATTAGAGGTAAACATTGGATTTTATCGGGATGAAGTTATCCGTAGAGATGTGATTATTCATTACCTTGAAAGCCGTATTAAATGAAAACTTTACAGTTTGAGGCGGTGAAAGTTGCTCTCAAGCAA
>CAZWDF010000255.1:0-2513 GCA_964632335.1 uncultured Candidatus Saccharibacteria bacterium
TAGGTGGGTTCTATTCTGGGTTTGGTACCAGGGAAGATGCGAACAAACGAATGAAGGACTTCTTAGAGAAAGGTGCGACGCACGTGAGTGCGGGTGCCTGGGATTTACCGACTCAACTCGGCTATGACTCCGACCATCCTATGGCGAAGGGCGAGGTGGGTAAGGTGGGTGTGGCGATTGACTCTCTGGAGGACATGGAGTATCTCTACGATGGTATCCCACAGGACAAGATGACCCCAAGCACGGTGGGCAACTGCATAGGGCCTGTAGCAGTTTCGTTCTTTTATGCTTTTTGGGAGAAGAGGGGAGTACCCCCTCAGCAGATGCGGTTGCACTGCCAGAACGATCCTTTCAAGGAGTATACCGGGCGCGGTACCTGCATATTCTCGCCGCAGATGGCGCTCAGCTTGGCCACCGATGTTACCGAGTTTTCGAACAAATACATACCGCAGACCCTCTCCCGGTGGATCTGCACATCTCAGATGAGGTGGGGTGGCTGCAGTGCCGCCCAAGAAATAGCCTTCGGGATGTCTAACATGGTTACGTACATCGACGCTGCGATAGAACGAGGCATCAAGGTGGAGGAGATTGTACCGAGGGCCAATTTCCACGCCACTGTAGACAATGACCTGTTTGAGGAAGTAGCTAAATTTCGAGCGATACGGCGGCTGTGGGCCCGAGTCGCTAGCGAACGGTATAAAACCAAAGACCCTCGTGTTTTGGCCATGGCAATCTCCAACTGGACTGGTTCTCATCGCATGACGGCACAGCAGCCTCTCAACAACATCGTGCGCACTACCTTACATACCCTGGCCTGTATGCTTGGGGGCGTTGAGGGAATAAATAACCCGGCATACGACGAGGCTCTGGCTTTACCCACAGTGGAATCACAGAGACTGGCCCGTGTGACTCAGCATATTGTACATTACGAGGGAGGGCTGGCCAATACAGTTGACCCGCTTGCCGGAAGCTACTATGTAGAATCTCTTACCAACCAGATTGAAGAACAGGCTTACCAGATATATAAACAAGTGCAGGCTATTGGCGGTGGCCTAGCTGCCGTAGAGACCGGCTATTATCTGAGAGCGATGGCTGACGGCATGGCCAAATACCAGAGGGAGGTCGAGTCTGGGGAAAGGTTCGTAATAGGTATCAATAGAGATGTGCTGGCTGAAGAACTACCTATAAAGATATTCAGCGGGAACCCTGAGGCAGAGAAGAAGCAGCTCGAGAATTTGAGGAGTTTAAAGGAGCGAAGAAACAGCACGCTGGTAAAAGAAGCGTTGGAAAAGGTGAGACAGGCAGCAGAAAAGAAATTGGCCAAGAACGATTTAAATATAGTACCGTCTGTGCTGGACGCGGTTCGGGTATACTGCACGATAGGCGAGATATGTGGTGTTTTGCGCGATATTTTCGGGGAATATCAGCCACTGACGTACTTCTAGTTACGGAGGCTCAATCATGAATAGGAGGATACGAGTCTTAATAGCCAAGCCGGGGCTGGATGGTCACGAGACGGGGGCTAAGCTTATTGCTCGTGTTCTGCGTGATGCCGGAATGGAGATCATCTATACTGGAATGCGACAAACCCCGGAGATGATTGTGTCTGCTGCTATCGCTGAGGATGTCGACGTGATTGGTCTTAGCATCCTTTCTGGCTCACACAAAGAACACAGTTCTCGTGTCATGGAGCTGTTAAAGCAACGGGGGGGTGATGGCATCACTGTCATCATCGGTGGCATAATCCCTAAGGAGGATTATCAAGCACTTTATGACGTGGGCATAAAGGGAGTCTTTGGCCCAGGGACCAACACCAATAGCATAGTTGACTTCATTAAGCGAAATATAGCGAGCAGAGATTAGCAAGTCCACTGTAATACGAGTTATGCAATGGCGGTATGTCCATCTGGTAATTGACCGAAGGCGGAGTTTGTCAAGATTCTTGAATCGGGGCTTGCGGCTCGGGTTATGGATATGTTCGGTAAGCCAGGTGAGTTGAAGGAATGCATGCGACAAGTCGAAAGTGGCAAACTTGGCCCATATTCAGCAGCTGTTAAGATACAGCAATCACGATATATAGTAATGGGAGGAAATCATGACAGATAGCCCAGTGATACGCATCGTCGGGACAAATTGCGGAGCTAACCAGGAAGAAGAGGGCAATGCATGGTACACCACACATCATGTTCCTCTTGTTCTTCACGGGACGGCTAGAGGAAATGAACGACATCAGCGGATAGGGGATGACGGGGCCTATCCTAAGTACCTAGCCATTTATGAATACGAGAACGAGGCGGCTCTGAATGATTATCTAAGAAGTCCGCTCTATATAGAGGCTCTCCAGGACGTGCGCGAGAGTTATCCGGAGAAGGGGAGTTTCAGGGTGATCTGGTCGGTGAATTACAGGCGAGTTGCTAAAAGGGGAAGCGCAGCAGACTCCCTGGCATTCACCATTGTAGGAACCAACTGCCCCCGAAACGCGGATGAATATGAGTTTAACGAGTGGTACACCA
>CAZWDF010000256.1:0-2509 GCA_964632335.1 uncultured Candidatus Saccharibacteria bacterium
GGCTGTAATTGTGCTTGCCATGTGTTACTCCTTAACCTAAAACTACCCAGTTCGCCCCGTCTGAAACAGTGACGGTTACGTTCGATGTGATTGTTGTACTACCTACGGTTTGAGATGCGCTAACTGTATAGTCACCTGCGCCGCCTGTACCTGTAACGAAAGTTGTAATTGTTGTGCCTACTGTAATGCCTACACCTTCAATAACAGCGCCAACATATAAAGCGCCGGAAGTTACAGCAGTTACAGTTAGTGTTGTTCCGGATATAGAACCTGTAACTTCAGTAGAAGTTATTGCAATCGGTCCTGTACTCATTGCGTTCTTTGTAGCAGGTATTGTGTAGCTTGCTGTGATCTGTTGATCGTTCTCTAAGAACGCTTGATTAGTACCACCACCTGTAGCACCGCCACCTGCACCGCCAATAGCAGCCCACTGAGAGCCGTCGTTACCTTCAAAGCGAGATAGTGATGTGTTGTAGCGAATTGTGCCTTGACCGCCAGCTTGCTGAACCGTTGTACCTACAGGAAGTGTTACGCCACCTGTACCACTAAATGTACCGTTACCTGATATATCTAAATTACCAGTAGCACTCAAAGAACCAGCAGCGCTCAAAGGACCAGCTACATGATCTAATCCTGTGACAACATCCCAATTTGTGTTAGAGGCGTTATACACGCAATATACTAATGTTGTTTTACCTATTGGAATAGCTACAGACGCACCACCTGTAGGTGTTGTGCCGTTTAATGCGGTTGAAACTACAATAGTAACGATCTGATTGGTACTATTTTTTATGATATAGGTCTTAGTAGCAGGAGGTATATAGACAGAAGCTGCTGCACCCGGTGTACCTGTAAGTACAACTACTGCTTGTCTTGATTGGTCTGCTGCGCCGTTAAATGCCGTTAGCGCTTGTGAAGTGGAAGTAACTGCAACTGAAGTAACACCGGCAATAGCTGCGTCTAAAAGCGTACCTAAGTTAGTGTTAGTAGTGTTACCCCAGACACCGGCTTGATCTCCAGTGCCAATTAAATTTAATCGCAGGTTGTTTGAATACGTAGTTGTCATTTCATAATCCTTAGTTCACAACCCATCTTGTACCATTAGCCAAAGTCACGGTAACACCATTTGCCACAGTCATTGGGCCAGCACTTGAACCGTTAAACCCAGCGCCTATAGTAGTATTTTGAGTTACTGTCGCTGCGTTTAAATAAATAGCACCTGATATACCGGGTATTATTGCATTGCCAGTATCTTCATACACAGCTTGCAACGCAGGGTAAGTAACAAATACGTCTTTTGAGCCAGCAGAAAAAGAAACTAAGCTACCACTATTACTTGAAGCTAAAACTGTATCGCGGGATAAACTGTTAGTTGACGATGTATAAGTACCAATACCAACTTCCCACTCACTTGTTCCTTGTCCAGCAATCGTGTAGTACGTATTGTTAGTATTACCAATAGCAGCGGAAAACGACTGAAACCCAACAGATGCGCCAGCTAAAGCGATAGCCCCAGTACCTACAGTGGTTGTGCTTTCCTTTACCCTGTCTTTTAATACAAAGGCCATTGTTTATACCGTGTTTATTTTGTCCCAAGCTGGAGCAGGATTTGTATCTTCCGTACCCCAACCCGCATTTACATTACTGTCAACATTCTGCCAAGTTACTTCCTGACTGTCATCCAGTAGCGCCCAGCCAGCTACCACATCACTATTTATATTACCCCAGTTAGGTATCTGTCCATCTTCAATCAACTCCCACAAGAACCTAGCGTAGAACGTTGAGGACAGCCTTATCTGTTCAATTACTTGTATAGCAAAATCGCCAGTACCTTTATCTACAGCCAACATCCTCGCTTGTTCATTTCGTGATGCAACAAAATCTGTTTGTACAGTTGGCGCACTCTCAGCCAGTGCTGCTTCGTCAACTTCAGCACCAAAATCTATCTGCGATGCTTCCGCGCTACTTACTTCTATTGTCTCAGCTTGCGTTGCAAAGAAAGATAAATAAGCAATGAACAAATCTTGTACTTGAATAAGTTCATCAACCGCCGCTGCAAAATCTGTTTTCGCTGCCTGACTACTACTAAACCTTGCTGCATTTATTACCGCCGCTGCAAAATCAACTTGTGTTGCGTTTATTGCGTTTAGCTGCGCGTCTTCATCAATATCTGCACTAAAATCAACTTGCGCTGCGTTTGTTTCACTTACATTAACTGATTCATTTCGTGCTGCTACAAATTTTAAACTAGCTGTTTCTGTACTAGAAAACTCTACCGTCTCATCAACTGCGCCAAAAGCTGTCTGGTCCGCAGAATTTACAGCATTAAACTGCGCGTCTTCATCAATATCTACAGCAAAATCTACTTGCGCTACATCTGTATTTGTAACCTGTATATCTTCCGCAACACTACCATTTGCTTCCTGTAATCCTGATACTGTATCGCTTACATCTATAGCTTCATCTTTCGGGACCACAAGCATGGTCAACCCAAAAACTTCGTGTCCCT
>CAZWDF010000257.1:0-2506 GCA_964632335.1 uncultured Candidatus Saccharibacteria bacterium
GGCGCAGAAAGAGGTTTTTTTGGCGATTGATGAGTGGTGGAAGAGGTATGGGTTCAGTCCGACCTTGAGGGATATAGCGTATGTACGGGGGAAGATGGGGATTGGGTCTACGAAGAGGATTGTGGACAGGTTGGTGGAGTTGGGTGTGGTGAAGAAGATGGATGGAGTGGGTAGGACGATTCGTCCGGCTTGGGTGAATTACAAGAACTTGAAGGAGATGGAGTGAAAGAAAACAAAAAAGTTGCTCCGCAGGACATGGAGGCGTTGATTGCTCAGTTGCCGCTGCATGAGCAGGAGAAGCTCCTGGATCAGGTGGCTGAGTACAAGGCTGCCTTGGAGAGGGAGAAGTGCCAAGAGTCGTTCATGGCTTTTGTGAAGAAGATGTGGCCGGGGTTTATTCATGGCCGTCACCATGCTGTGGTGGCTAAGGCGTTCGAGGAGATTGCCTCTGGGAAAATTAAACGCCTAGCAATATCTATGCCGCCACGGCACACGAAGTCGGAGTTTGGCTCGTTCATGTTACCGGCTTGGTTCCTTGGCAAGTTCCCGGGCAAGAAGGTTATGCAGGCGTCAAACACTGGTGAGTTGGCTGTTGGCTTTGGACGCAAGGTCCGTAACTTGGTCATGAGCGAGCAGTACCACGAGGTTTTCCCGGACACCAGGATTCGTCAGGACTCGAAGTCTGCTGGCCGCTGGGCTGTGAATGAGCATGGGGAATACTTTGCCATTGGCGTTGGAGGCACGATGACTGGCCGGGGCGCTGACCTTGTGATCATTGACGACCCTCATACGGAAGGTGAGGCGACGCTGGCCGCGCACGACCCGTCGATCTACGACAAGGCGTACGAGTGGTACACCTCGGGCCCGCGTCAGCGTCTTCAGCCCGGTGGGGCGATCATCATCATTGCGACCCGCTGGAGTGAGACTGACCTCATTGGCCGTGTTTTGAAGGACTCCGCTGAGAGGGGTAAGCCGGACGAGTGGCGCGTCATTGAGTTCCCGGCCATCTTGCCAAGTGGCAATCCCTTGTGGCCTGAGTTTTGGCCGCTGGACCAGTTGGAGGCTTTGAAGGAAGAACTGGCTCCAATGAAGTGGAACGCCCAGTACCAGCAAAAACCGACTGGTGAAGAGGGTGCTCTTATTAAGAGGGACTGGTGGAACGTTTGGGAGCAGGATGACCCGCCACGGTGCGAGTTCATTATTCAGGCCTGGGACACGGCGTTCACAAAAAACGAGCGATCGGACTTCTCGGCTTGCACCACTTGGGGTGTGTTCTATCTGAACGAGGACCCCAATAATCCGAACATCATCTTGCTTGACGCCTTCCAAAAACGGATGGAGTTTCCCGAGCTGAAGGAAAAGGCGCGGTCTCACTACATAGAGTGGGAGCCTGACGACTGCATCATTGAGGCCAAGGCCGCAGGAGCGTCGTTGATCCAAGAGCTGAACCAGTCGGACGATATGTTTGTGAGGGGATATACCCCAAGCCGGGGTACACGTCAGCAGTCGAACGACAAGATTGCCCGTATGAATTCCGTGTCTCCGATCTTCCAAGGCGGCAAGGTGTGGGCACCTGACACACGTTGGGCCCGGGAGGTGATTGACCAGATGGCCTCTTTCCCCAACGCGGCCCACGATGACCTCGCGGATACCGCCGTGATGGCTATCACCAGATTTCGACAAGGCGGGTTCTTGAGACTAGAATCCGATGCACAGGACGAGCCATTGTCCTTTCGGCGCAAAGCTGCATTCTATTAAGGCATTCATATGAGCATCGTTTCTTCCATTGCACAGGCCCCTTTGGGTATGGATTTGTCCGACATCGTGCAGGACGACACACCTGCCGTGGAGATCATGATTGAGAATCCTGACGACGTGGTGGTCGGCATTGATGGTCTGGAGATCGACCTGATGCCCGGTGGCGACATGGATGAGCCAGAGTTTGATGCCAACTTGGCTGAATTTATGGATGAGGGCGAGCTCGAGAAACTTGGCTCTGACCTTGTGTCCGAGGTGGACTCAGACATCAACTCGCGCAAAGACTGGGTGGAGATGTTTGTCAAAGGCCTTGATGTTCTTGGCATGAAGTACGAAGAGCGAACCGAGCCATGGCTGGGCGCTTGCGGTGTGTTCTCAACGCTGCTGACCGAGGCCGCTGTCCGCTTTCAGTCCGAGACCATCATTGAAACTTTCCCGGCCCAAGGTCCGGTGAAGACCCAGATCATTGGTGCGATCGACAAGCTCAAAGAAGAAGCAGCCGAGCGCGTTCGCACGGACATGAACTACAAGTTGGTCGATGGGATGCCAGAGTACCGACCCGAGCATGAGCGCATGCTGTTCAACTTGGGTTTGGCTGGCGCTGCGTTTAAGAAGGTGTACTTTGATCCGACGCTTGGCCGTCAGACATCCATCTTCTGCCCTGCCGAGGACGTGATCATCCCTTATGGCTCCTCTGGTGCACGTTCTGCCGAGCGCGTGACCCATGTGATGCGCAAGACCAAGAACG